>DHTG01000027.1 GCA_002411545.1 Bacteroidales bacterium UBA5266
GATTATCTCGGCATTGCCTCCGATTTGAAAAAGGCACTTTCCTTTTATTCCGATTCCGGCGGGAAAGGAGATCCTACCATTTTACAAGAGCAAGCGGTTCAGTTAATGTTGGAAAAACTGGAAGTTGTTTCACAAATGTTTAACGAATTCCCCTCCTCCGGAGGGGTACCCGAAGGGTGGGGTGGTTTCAATTATGAAGATTATTTTGTTGCCGATACATCAAAAAAGCTTTCCCTCATTTTAGCTGCCGAAGAACATATCTTGGGATTGGAGGACGGAAAGAAGAGATTTATCAATGAGGTAACCACCTTATCAAAAGCATTTGCCATCGCTATTCCTCACGATCAAGCCATGGATGTGAAAGATGAAGTATCTTTCTTTCAAGCCGTAAAAGCCCGATTGGCCAAATTCGGCTCTATCGATTCAGGTAGAACAGATGAAGATATAGAAACAACCATCCGTCAGGTAATCGACAAAGCATTGGTAACGGATAAAGTAATTGATGTTTTCGATGCTGCAGGAATAAAGAAACCTGATATTTCAATTCTTTCTGAAGAATTCTTGTTGGAACTCAAAGGAATGGAACACAAAAACATTGCCCTCGAAGTATTAAAACATTTACTGAACGATGAGATAAAATCAAGATCCAAAAAGAACCTTGTAAAAAGCAAGACATTCTTGGAAATGTTAGAAAATGCCATTAAGAAATACCACAATAAAATCCTTACGGCAGCCGAAGTAATTGAAGAACTCATAAACCTGAGTAAAGACATAGTCGAAATGGACAGTGAAGCCAAAGCCATGGGATTGACGGAATTTGAATATGCTTTTTACACGGCCGTTGCAGACAATGAAAGTGCAAGGAAACTCATGCAAAAAGACAAATTGCGTGAATTAGCGGTTGTTCTTACCGAAACCATTAAACAAAATGCTTCTATTGATTGGACCATCAAGGAAAGTGTAAGGGCAAAACTAAAGGTATCGGTTAAACGACTCTTACGAAAATACGGCTATCCACCCGATATGCAAAAACTCGCAACCGAAACCGTTTTAAAACAAGCGGAAATGATAGCGAACGAATTGACATCAAGCAAATAACAGTTAAACGATAATTTGGGAATGATTTTAATTGATTTGTCCTTCTTCTATGAGTCGGACAATGTGTTCAATTTCTTTGTCTTTGCCGTTAGGGTCGTAATTATCTTTTAGGTTATACTTAAACAAGCGGGCAATGGATTGATAGAAGAAAGCTTGAAACGAGCCGCGCAGTTCATCCACGATGTAATAGGTAGTTTTGCCGGTTTCTCTGTCGACCAGTTTCAGCAAAAGAACGCCTTGTGTAAAGGTCATTCTTTCAATATCATTGATATATTGTTTGCGAAGATTCTTTTCGGCTTGTTTCATCAGTGCTTTTTGTTCTTTTTCGGGCAGTCCGACGAGCATTTTATCGTATTTTTCCAGTAATTCAGCTGCTGTACGTGCATAGGGATATACTTTCAAAATATTCTTAACAAGCTTGGTTTTTCTTCGTTTTTCCCGTTCGCTGGTTCCGTCTTTAAAACCGATAATATAAATATTATTTAGAGGGATGTGAGCAAGGGTATCTCTATCGACGATTACCCCTCGAAATATTTTTAATTTTTGTGCTTTAATGTTTTGTAAGCCAATTCCAAACATTAAGAAAATACAGATGATATACCACTTGTTATTGATTCCTTTCATTCCATAATAAGTTTATAGGATATAGTTGTGCAAATTTAATGCTAAATATTTTCGATTAAGCCGTATTTACATTTCCGAGCTTCTCACTTTTTTCTCTTTTTTAGGTCTAATGCCGAGATATAAGCCCGATTGTAGGCTAAAGTTATTGATTCGTAAGGGTATGAAAGGAGCTATGAAATTATCAAAAGAACAGTACCATTGTACGGGTCCGAAATGAAAATGAAAGCCGAAACCTACATTGGAATAGGTACGGTTATAAATGGAATAGGATAGGGCTAATTCCACTATATTACCAAAATAACCGCTACAACCGAAGGTGAAAGATGGGATTATTCTTTTACCCACAAAATCGGTGCGCGATAATACACTGAAACGAAATTTAGAGAGCTTGTAGAAAGCTTCTATATAAACTTTGGGATAAACAGAGGAGGTATAGGCTGCAATAGATTGGTAAGAGGCGGTAAAAAAATCATCCTGATTTAAGGAATCTAAGAAGGAAGTAGCATCGTCAAATTCCCCGTTTACCAATTCTTGCATGGTTATTTTCAGTCCGTTGAAATATATATTGCCATCCGCGGCAAAACTTCCGGTATCGTTGGTTTGAAAGCTCGCTCTTTGTGTAAGTTCGGCATTTTTCCATTTAATAAACCCCAAATCCGTTATGCCTACGGCGATTCCCAAATCATAAGGAAGTTTGATGGTTGTACCTAGGTCAAAGGCCATACCTACGTTTTTAAATAGTCCCGCGATAAAAGCTTCTTGTTGAAAATTAAAATCAGTATCTAAGGGTAAATACGTATTGGCTTGTATTTTGCCGTTGGCAAGGATAGACCAATCTTGGGTGGTTAAAAAATTGATTTCCGATTGGGTAGTGTGAATATTGCTAATGCCGAATAACAATTTCGGACGTAAACCGAAAGTATAGTTTTTGTTTAGCGTGTATTGATATGCCACTCCAATTTCAAGGTAAGAAGAATGATAAACAGAGGGTTTTGATTGTACATTCTCTCCAATATATTCGGCATTGCCTTCAATAAACATTTTCATCAGTTCATTGGGAAAGAAAACATAGGATTCGGAACGCAAACGAGTGCTGAACGAAACATAAGACTTTTCTTTGATTCTGAATCCAAAGCCAATAATCTCTTCATTAAGATGTATTTGAAGCGAAGATTGTCTTTTTAGATTATTTAGTAAGCCACGGGGGTTAATTATTTTAGAAGTATCGGTCGAAACAATCAGTTTTTTATAGGTAAACAGATTTTCATTGATCAATATATTAGAATTTGAAAGTAGGGGAATACCGACATGCCATTTATAGAGGGAAGGTTTGCCGGGATTATAATTTGTAGAATATATATTCTCTTGTAACAAAGCAAGAGATTGTTGCGCTTTACTGGTGAAACAAAACGATACGGATATAAAGGCGGTTAAAATAAGATACTTTTTCATGTTTGTGATATTTTAGCCATTAAAATTTTGTTTTGATATGGGTTTGTATGCCAAGTTTAATGTTTAGTTTTTGTTCGTCATAGTAAAAAATCATACGCGGATCGCTTGAGTTTACATCAGCATCAGTTTTAATAATTAAATATTTAGCCCTTTCTAATGCCTGTAGACGTTTGGATTCAAGATTGGTTTTTGTAACAGAAGTAGTGGCTTCTTTGACATGATAATCGTTCGAAGGATCTGTAATAGCTTTGGCAATGTGTAAGGGGGTGTTAAATAAAGAATCAACGAGCTGGGAAGATTCATCTAAGAAATAAATTTGAGTTTTCAAACCAAAGGGAAAGTTGTTTTTCATTTCTAGTCTGAAGATGATGTAGGCTAATTGATCGGTGTTTAAACTGTCGATGTTAAACGGAATGGTGTCGTAATAAGAAAGATTATATAAATCAATATCCAAGGGCACTTCTATGCGTGCACGTACTTTGTAACATGCACTATCGGTAACAAAGTATTTCTTGCCGTCCATGCCATTGTTGTTTAAGATACCTTCGGCTTTGAAATTAATATATGTATTTTGATTGGCATATTTAAAGTTATTTATTTCAAATTGTTCTTTTGTTGTAGCGTATTCCCCTTTGTTTTTGGGATAATTTACCAAAAGAATATGATTAGGTGGAAGTAAACGTGAATAATCCTGATCAATGTCGTTGCATAGCATGAGGGTATCAATTTCTAAGGAGAGAGGCATTCCCACATTGTTTTCCACTTCTACATCAATAAAGGCTTTGTTAAACATACAGCGAAGCAAGGCAGTATTCTCTATCATATTCATCTTAAATTTCTGAGAGATGTATTCTGATACTCTATCCGTTTGTCCATGTAGCCATGAAAAGGATAAAGCAGGGACTGAAATACCAACATCTAAATGATAAGGAAAATTTAAAGCCATGCTCTCAGGGGTAATGGCTACGTCGAAGGTAATGGGAATAGTGTTTGTCTGATTGGTAAACACCACATAGTGTTTAGAAAGATCAAGTTCAAAATTCAATATGGATGATGAGCCTGTTTGTGTGATGGATATGGGATGTTTATTTTCATCAAGAATAAAATCACTTTTCAATGTGATGGCATAAGGATGATTAATGTCGCTGACAATGTTGATGGAAAGTAAGCCTTCGTTTAATAAAGCGGAATCGAGAAACATGCTGTTGATTGTGAATTGAAGAGCAGTGTCAATGGGAAAAACCAATGTTTCTTTGGTTTGTTTGTTTAGTCCGTAAGGATTAGACAGTTCAAAATTGAAATTTTGTGGATCAATGGAGGTGCTGAACATATCATCTCCCTGCAAGGAATAAGCCGTTGACGTGTTAAACAACAAGGTTAACACATTATCTTTGTTCTCAAACGAAAAATCTGCTCCACTATCCATGTCGATATTAAAATCGCTTAAGGAAGCTTCTATGTTAAAAACATTGGCTGCCCATTTGGAATCAATGTCAATTTGAACGTTATCAAAGTCAAAAGTATCCTCTTTTAAACAAGCAGAAAAAATAAAAAGGAAAAATGTCAGGAGGGATAGTATAGGGAGTCTTACATTAGGTTTCATAACATATAGGGTTAAATTTCATGCAAAAATATATTTTATTTTAATATAAAATAAAAATCTTTTTTTGTTTGTTTATCAGTATTTATTTAATTAGATATTAACGATTTATGTTTCCATCGCTTGTGACTCCACAACCAATATTCGGGTTGGTTTATAATATCTTGTTCGAGATGGTGTACGTAGGCATGAATGATGTCGCCATAAGCTGTTTGTGAAGGCTTGTCGGTAATTAAGGTAAATTCACACTCATAATATCCTTTACGTTTTTGTTTTACAACATAATATATTACCGGATAATCATATTTTTTAGCAAAATATTCTCCTCCGTAAATCATGTCTGTTTTTTGATTCAGAAAATCGACAATGAATGATTTGTGTACATTGGCCGGTGTTTGGTCGCTCAACATCATATATGCACATGCTTTTTGTTCTATGTCGTATTGTTTCATTGTCTCTCGTATGTTTTTGGCAAAAACCACTTCTGTGCCGTAACGTGTACGGAATTGATTGATTGTTTTTTCGAATGATTTATTGGTGTTTTCTTTACCGACACCTATGCCATGATGGTTGAATTGTTTATCGAGCGATAAAACCATCCATTCCCAATTGTTATAATGACCGGATAATAAAATAACACTTTTGTTTTGTTTATAATAGGTGTTTACTATTTCCGGATTTTTACAGTAGTAATGTTTCATGACTTCTTTTTCGGACAGGCTTAGCATTTTAATGCCTTCCATAAAAAGATTACAAAGATGTGTGTAATATTTTTTTTCAATGTTTAATAAATCACTTTCCGATGCATTAGGGAACGCATTAGCCAAGTTTGTTCGTACGGTTTTCAGTCGATAACGAAAAATACGATATAAAAAAAATCGGATAAGTTTTGCCAATCCATATAAGCAAGGCATAGGGAGGAAAGAAAGTGGAAACAACAACAGATAAATAACAATCTTAGTTCCCATTTTTACTCATTTCGATTAATTCGTCCACTACTTTCGGAAGTCCGCTTCCCGCTTTTTGAGCGATTCGAATCACACTTCTGTTAGGGATAGTTGTTTGATCTGCTTTAGGATCGATATAATAAACCGGAATTTCGTTTTTGGCATAATAAATCAATCCGGCAGCGGGATATACGGCCATTGAAGTACCGATAATAAGTATAATATCGGCTTTTTGTACGATATCAGCGGCTTCTTCCATTTTTGGTACGGATTCGCCAAACCATACAATGTGAGGACGCATTTGTTGTCCGTAGGGGCACAGATCACCCAATTGAATTTCATTTGTGTTGCTATCAATGGGGAGTATATAGTTGGGGTCGACTTGGCTGCGTTTTTTGCGTAATTCCCCATGAAGATGCAACACCTTTGAAGAGCCGGCGCGTTCGTGCAAATCGTCTACATTCTGTGTGATTACATCCACTTCGTAATTTGCTTCCAAGCGTACCAAGCTTAGGTGTGCATTGTTGGGAGAAACGTGTATAAGTTGTTTTAATCGTTCATTATAGAAATGTAATACCAGTTTATAATCCTTGTGCCAAGCTTCGGGTGTTGCCACATCTTCAATCCGATAGTTTTCCCATAGTCCATCTTCATCACGAAAAGTCTTAATTCCGCTTTCCGCACTAATACCTGCACCGGTAATAGCTACTATACGTTTCATTTACACAAATTTTAAATACACAGCAAAATATAAAATGGCATATACAAAGGTTACTAATAAGATGCCTCTTCCTGTACGATCGTACTTTAGTTTTTTTAAATAATACCTAAGTGTAAACAAATTCGGAAATATCGAAACTAACATCAAAGTGGGAAGTTTGATTAAATATTCTTTCCCTTCAGGAGCAAATATTTCGGAAATGCCATATAATATACCAAATAAAATTGCAGGGAAAAGGATACCAATCACTAATCCCAAATACATACTGTCTCTACGAAGTCTTTCCATATCATATTGTTAATTAAATTTCCATTTTTTCATGGTTTTGATAAACGAATGTGCTGTTAAATCGGGTTGTACGGGTTGAATGGATACATAATTGTTTTGTATAGCCCATTCATCGGTGTCTTCACCTTTATCCAAATCTAACAGATAGCCGCTTAACCAATAATAAGGTTTTCCAATCGGGTCGATACGCTCTTCCAGTTCTTCTTGCCAATGGTTTTTTGCTTGTCGTGTAATGCGGTAGCCTTTTATGTCGGATAAAGCAATATTGGGAATGTTCACGTTTAAGCAAATGTTTTCGGGTAGTTTATTTTCCAAAGCAGATTTAATGATTTTATAAGCAACGTCTTTAGCCGCTTCAAAATTTGCATTCGCACTGTAATCGCAGAGAGAGAAGCCTATAGATGGGGTATTATTAATACATCCTTCGATTACGGCAGCCATGGTTCCCGAATAAAAAATACTTGATGATGAATTAGAACCATGATTTATCCCTGCCACCAACAAATCAATTTTTTGCTCTTTTAATAACACACATTGAGCCAGTTTAATAGCATCGACCGGAGTGTTGTTAGCTTTGTATATTTCAAAATCTTTTTCTGCATAAATTTTCCGTAAACGTATAGGGGAGCTAAATGTAATTGCATGACTTTTCCCCGATTGTGCGGAACCCGGGGCTACTATAATTACCCTTCCAAACATACGGGCTACATCAGCTAAGGCTCGTATGCCCTTGGCATCAACACCGTCATCGTTGGTGACTAAAATCAATGGTTTTTCTTTGGACATGCTTGCATCCGATGCTTCCTTTTTTTTCTTTGTCATTAAAAAGTTTTAATTATTAAATTAATACATTTGAAATTTGTTTATGCAAAAGTATATAAAAATATCTAATTATACATCTTTTGTCCTCAATTGCTTTATTCTTTTTTGCTAGGCTATTTTGATAAAATTGCTTATTGGTATTACAAAAAGTTTTACCTTTGCAAAAAAATATTTTAACTGCTGAATGAATTATATTGTAGTAACAGGAGCTGCCGGATTTATTGGTAGTTGTTTGATACAAAAATTATATGACGAAGGCTATGAAAATATCGTTGCCGTCGATGATTTTTCCAAGCTTGAAAAGCTAAAAAATTTGGAAAACAAACCCTTTATTTTTAAAGTAAAACGTACAGAATTTTTTTCTTGGTTAGATGTAAATTATCAACAAGTTGATTTTATTTTGCATATAGGTGCACGCACCGATACCACAGAAACAAACTGGGAAATATTTCAGGAGCTGAATGTAAATTATTCCCAACGAATGTGGGAGAATTGCGCTTATTATCAGATACCATTAATATATGCTTCTTCGGCAGCTACTTATGGATTGGGAGAGCAAGGCTATGTAGATAATCATGCCGTAGTTGATAAGCTGAAACCATTGAATTTATACGGTGTTTCAAAAAATGAATTCGACAAATGGGCATTGAAACAAGAAGAAGAGCCTCCCTTTTGGGCCGGATTGAAGTTTTTTAATGTTTATGGTCCCAACGAATATCATAAAAACAGAATGGCATCGGTGGTTTATCATGCTTTTAATCAAATTAAAGAAAGCGGATCGGTTCGGTTGTTCAAATCGCATAATGAAAATTATAAAGACGGCGAACAATTGCGTGATTTTATTTATGTTAAAGACCTGCTACAGCTAATCTTTTTTCTTATGAAATATCGCCCCGATTCCGGATTGTATAATGTGGGTACAGGTCAAGCCCGTTCTTTTTATGATTTGGTAAGTGCCGTATTTGCAGCCATGGGAAAAGATAAAAAAATTGAATTTATCGATACACCGGAAGATATACGCGATAAATATCAATATTTTACCGAAGCTAATATGGAAAAGTTGAGAGAAGCCGGATATACGAAAGCATTTACCTCACTGGAAGAAGGCGTGGATGATTATGTTAAAAATTATTTAACTCCTTCTTTGTATTTATAAGCTAATTTGTATTTTGTTGAAAGAAAGTTTTACTATGAATCATAGTATAATATAAATTATTGTTTCCATGATAAGTGTACAAAATCTGAGTATTTATTTTTCAGATGAACCTTTGTTTAAAGAGGTCAGTTTTGTCGTAGCGGATAAGGATCGTATCGGGTTGGTGGGTAAGAATGGTGCCGGTAAAACGACCTTATTAAAAATACTTTCCGGACAATTATATGCGGAAAATGGAAACATTGTCATTACGAAAGGCCATAGGATTGGTTATCTGCCGCAAGAAATGAATGTAGTTTCGAATAAAAACGTATGGGAAGAAACACTTACTGCATTTGCCGAAGTGAAACAAATAGAGGAACAAATCAATAAAATAAACCGCCGGTTAGCTCAATACGAAGACTATGAATCGAAGGAATATATGAACCTATTAACCACGTTAAGCGATTTAAATCATCAGCTTGAGTATATAGGAGCTAATCAAATGGAATCTACTACCGAAAAAGTATTGGGTGGATTAGGGTTTTCTAAAAGTGATTTCTATCGACCCATGTGTGAGTTTAGTAGCGGGTGGCAAATGAGAGTGGCATTGGCAAAGCTTCTTCTTCAACATCCCGAAATTTTACTCTTAGATGAACCAACCAATCATTTGGATATTGAATCTATTCAATGGTTGGAAAGCTTTTTATACGAATACCAAGGAGCTGTTATTTTGGTTTCCCATGACCGAACTTTTCTCAACAAAGTGTGCAATCGAACCATTGAAATTACCTTGGGTAAAATCGAAGATTATAATTGTAATTATTCAATCTATGTAGAGCGAAGAAAGGAACGCATGGCCAATCAAAAGCAAGCCTACGAAAATCAACAGCGAGAGGTCGAGGCCATAGAAAATTTTATCAATCGTTTTCGCTATAAAGCTACCAAAGCAAAACAAGTCCAAAGTAGGCTTAAAATGCTTGAGAAAATGGATGTAATAGAAGTAGATGAAATCGATACTTCCAAAATTCATTTTTTATTTCCTCCGGCGCCGAACTGCAATCGTGTGGTTTTTGAAGCGGAAAATCTTTCTAAAAAGTACGACGAGAAAGAAGTTCTGCGAAATGTTAATTTTGTGATAGAAAACCAAGAAAAAGTAGCTTTTATTGGAAAAAACGGGGAAGGTAAAACGACCTTAATGCGTATTTTACATCATGAATTGGAATGCACATCAGGCATATTGCGTAGAGGTGAAATGGTAAAGATCGGATATTACGCTCAAAATCAAAATATACTATTAGACCCTCAAAAGACAGTGTTCGATTGTATGGATGAAGTGGCTGTTGGGGAGGTGAGGACGAAAATACGCGGGATATTGGGTAGTTTCTTGTTCTCAAGCGATGACATCGACAAGAAAATTGCGGTTTTGTCAGGAGGTGAAAAAGCTCGTTTGGCATTAGCTAAATTATTGCTGGAACCCTATAATGTGTTGTTGCTGGATGAGCCAACCAATCATTTAGATATGGCTTCGAAAGATGTCTTGAAAAATGCTCTCTTACGCTATAACGGAACGTTAATCATAGTTTCACACGATAGAGATTTTTTGCAAGGACTTACCGATAAAGTGTTTGAATTTAAAAACAAAACATTGAAAGTCCATTTGGGAGATATCCAAGATTACCTTGATAAAAATAAATTAGAATCATTACAACTCTTAAATACTTCAACTAAAACTTCTCAACATAGTATTGAGGATACGGAATCGGCAACAAAATTGCAATGGGAAAAGCAAAAACAAAAAGAAAGTACTATCCGTAAACTGGAAAAACAAATTCAAAAAATAGAAACTGATATACAAGCCAAAGAAACCTTGACAGAAGAAATCAATAAAAAATTATCTGACCCTAAACATTATGCTGATGAAATCAATGACGGAACATTGTATAATCAGTATAAATCCTTACAAAAAGAAATAGATAACTTATTGGAGCAATGGGAGCAATTATCCAACGATTGTGAAGTCCTAAAAGCATAAGATTTACTCCCTGATATTTATTCTTTTATAAATTTCGTCACAAAAACGCCTTCTTCATGGCTGATTTTCAATACATACAATCCTTTAGCGAGTTCTTGAACCGGAATAGAAATATTATCCTTGTCAAGGAGTTGACGTGAAATCGCTATGCCTTTCATGTCATAAATCATGAGGGTCGAACCGGATGTGATGCCTTGAATGTTTATAGTTTCCTTCACCGGATTTGGATAGATGTTAATGTGTTCTACACAAGGACTATTGCTTTTAATATCAGTGAGAGCATTGGTAAATTCAAAAATAGTATCCACCACATATATTTCTGTTGAGTTCACTATCATTGATTTGTAGGTATATCGTGAAACTCCTGTTTCATAAAAAGTTAAACTAGTAGTGTCGTAGGATAAGTATTTTATGTTGAGTATGTCGTTGCGGGAATTATACGTATAAAGAATTTTCTGTTCCACTAAAAAATCGTCAAACGAATCTCCTATAACGGTTTTTAACAGAGGATTAATATCTGGATATATATGCACTTCCGTAGGTTTATTGTTTGCATTATATTGTATGTCTGTTTTCATCAATGATAAAGGAACGCTTTGATACACAAAAAACGTTGATATGTTTGTACAATTATACGTATTATCGTAAGTAAAAGTAAATTGTAAATCAAAGTTCGATTGTCCCATAGATACGTTTGCTAAGACATTTGAAGGATTATCTTGCTCATTAAAGGTATAATATCCTTTCATGTATTGACCCCAGGCATTAGATGTCCAGGTGTCGATTTGAAAAGAATCGCATATGTATAAGGGAATAGGTCCGGGAAACATTAGACTTAAAATATCTATCATTCCTTTTTGTGTTTCTTTTACGCCGTAATACATGGTTTTATTTACAGGAACCATATTACTGGCATAATAAGTATAGTCTGTAACTATAATTATATAACCTTGGTAATCATACGTTGATTTTTGAATGGTGTCGCCAAAGCTATTGATGGTGAATTGAAGCTTTACCTTATCATTATTGTCATACAATGTATACGTTTTGTCAGGATCTTCTTGTTGCCCATTATTAATAGGGTAATAATCCTTTTCAATTACATTGCCCTTTGAATTATACGTAAATACGTTTATTGCTGATAGACTATTGGGTGTTTGTGCTTGCAAGGTGTGTAAGCAAATTATCAAGAGAATGGAGATTATACATTTAGTTTTCATAGGAATGTGATTTTAAGATAAGCATTAAAATTGATCAAAAATAAAACGTTAAATCAAGCGTTATATTGTAAAAAAAGCAGAAATAATGCCTTCAATTGATATACATCAGCTTCGACAGTTTGGTAATTTAGAACTATTAGCACGTCAACTGGTAGAGGGATTTATTACCGGATTACACAAAAGTCCGTTTCACGGCTTTTCGGTCGAATTTGCCGAATACCGTCCTTATAATACCGGGGAGTCAACCCGAAATATCGATTGGAAGTTATACGGACGAACGGATAAATTGTTTGTCAAACAGTTTGAAGAAGAAACGAATTTACGTTGTCAAATCATTATTGATACCTCTTCTTCCATGTTTTTCCCGCAACGAAAAAGTTTATCTTTAGAGAATCCAAATAAAATATATTTTTCCGTATATGCAGCGGCGGCTATTATTCAAATGTTAAAACAACAACGAGATGCCGTCGGATTAACGCTTTTTTCCAATCAAATTGACTTTCATTCCCGTGCTAAATCAAATAATGTTCATATTAAATTATTAATGACTGAGTTGGAAAAGCTTTTAGTCCAATATGATATAGAACATAAACAAACAACCAATGTAATTGATAATTTGCATGAAATAGCAGAACGTATTCATCGCCGATCTTTGGTTATTATTTTTAGCGATATGTTCGACCACTACCATTCAAAGGATGATATGTTTTTGGCTTTACAACATTTACGTCATAATAAACATGATGTGATTTTGTTTCATGTGTATGATAAAGAGTTGGAAGTTAATTTCAATTTTGAAAATAAACCCTACAAGTTTATTGATATGGAATCAGGCGAAATGTTAAAAGTGAATGCCGCCGAAATGAAAGATTTGTATCGTAAATCTATTCAGAATTTTAAAAAAGAATTGAAGATACGATGTGGGCAATATCAAATTGACTTGGTTGAAACCAATATTAATGAAGGCTTTTACAAAGTGTTACTTACCTATTTCTTGAAACGGCAACGTATGCCCTAAATATTTATTCTGTCATCTTTTTCTGGACATCGTAAAAAGAAAAAAGATATCTTTCCTCTATAAATTTTGAAATAAATTTTTATCCGTCTGTGTGTAATTGGATAATTTCATATATATTTGTAAAATTTTAATAATTATCTTTTGTAAGATGTTATTCAAGTATCGATGAAACGTTTTCTTTTAAATATCATTTCATTATTATCTCTCGGCTTTATTTATGGGCAGGAGTTTAGTGGAAATACGGCATTTATAGAGAATAAAAATCAATGGGATTCTCATATTAAATTTAAAACCGAATTTAAAGGAGGCGCTATTTTCTTTGAAGAAAATTTGCTTACTTATGTTTTGCAGGATCGCGATGCTGTGGAACAAATACTGCATCGGAAATATGATAATACCGATGTTACCGATGTGAACGATTTATTGGTGTCGTATCATGCATTTAAAATTCATTATGAAAAATCACAAAAGCCAACAGCTATAAAAGGAGAGTCTGCGTATTCGGATTATATCAATTATTACATCGGTAACGACCCTTCGCACTGGGCAAGTAAAGTGCCTAAATATCATAAGCTTATTTATGAAAATATTTATCCGGGTATACATTTGTGTTTTTATGAAAACAGGCTTTCCTTAAAGTATGAATTTATAGTTGAAAAAGGAATAAATCCCGAACTCATACGCATGAACTATGAAGGGGTTGATAAATTATACATAAAACAAGGAAACTTATATGTGATTTGTGGTAAACATGAGATTATTGAGTTGAAGCCCTATGCATATCAAAAAAATAAAGAAGGAGAAAATATTCCCATTGATTGCGAATGGTCAGTGAAAGGGAAAAGCGTACATTTTAAATTAGGAACATATGATAACAATCTTCCCTTAATCATCGACCCTACCTTAGTATTTTGTTCCTATTCAGGTTCCTATGTGGATAATTGGGGCTATAGTGCTACCTATGATAGCGAGGGAAACTTATACGGAGGAAGCAGTGTATTTGGAATTGATTATCCCGGCTTTCCAACCACAACCGGTGCTTATCAAGATACATTTGGAGGAGGTTCGGAAGATATTGGAATCTTAAAGTTCAATTCGATAGGGAATACATTGGTGTATACCACTTATTTAGGAGGAAATGGAAGTGAAGTGCCACACAGTTTAATAGTAAATGACAATGATGAATTATATGTCTTGGCAAGTACCTCATCCACTAATTATCCGGTAACAACCAATGCTTTCGATACTTCTTTCAACGGAGGAAAAATTTTTATCTTAACCAATGCCATTCAATACCTGACGGGATCTGATATTGCTATTACAAAATTCAGTGATGACGGCACACAGTTGTTAGGCTCGACTTATTTTGGAGGGTCGGGAAATGATGGGTTGAGTACCGATATTCGTCTTAGGAAAAATTATGCCGACGAAGTCAGAGGTGAAATTATGGTAGATGAGTTCAGCAATGTATATATTGTATCAAGTACAAATTCAACCAATTTGCCAACATCCTCTACCGCTTTTCAACCTACTTACGGTGGCGGAGGACAAGATGGTTGCATTGCAAAATTCAATTATGATTTGAGTAATCTTATTTGGGCTTCCTATTTAGGAGGCGATAGTTCTGATGCCATTTATAGCATGGCATTAGACCATAATTATAATCTTGTGGTATGCGGAGGTACGAATTCCAGAAATCTAAGCACTTCCTACGGTAGTGTTCAACCTTCATATGGGGGAGGCGTTACGGATGGATTTATTTATAAAATTTCTACTAACGGAAATCAGGTGTTGCATTCCACTTATTTAGGCAAAAACACCTATGACCAAACCTATTTAATTAAAGTAGATAGAAAAGACAATGTATATGTGATGGGTTTGACCGATGCCGCAGGTATGGCGTGGATACAAAATGCTTCCTGGTATATTTCAGGGGGAGGTCAATTTGTTAGCAAACTATCAAGTAATCTATCGAACGTATTTTGGTCGACGGCTTTTGGAAGCGGACGTAGTGGACCCGATATTTCGCCAACGGCTTTGATGGTCGATTTGTGTAATTGTATCTATATATCCGGATGGGGTTCTCCGAAAGTAAATGTTAACGTCGGTAATACAAACTGTGGAACAAGCGGATTGCCAATCAGCGCCGATGCTTTTCAAACGACAACCGATAACAACGATTTTTATTTTATCAGTATTGACGAGAATGCTTCAAAATTGGTTTTTGCTACCTATTTTGGCGGACATATATCAAGCGAACATGTTGATGGCGGCACCAGTCGTTTTGATAAAAAAGGGTGTATATATCAAGCTATTTGTTCCAGTTGCGGAGGGAATCAAGATTTGCCCGTAACCCCCGGAGTGGTGAGTCAATCGAATAATAGTTATAA
Organism: Bacteroidales bacterium UBA5266; assembly: GCA_002411545.1. GTDB lineage: Bacteria > Bacteroidota > Bacteroidia > Bacteroidales > WCHB1-69 > UBA5266. The sequence continues at coordinate 15,348 of DHTG01000027.1, forward strand.
TTGCAACCTCGGGGTAGTGAAAATAGATTTTATGTCGCCTTCCGTGGTGGCCGATTTTGCCATACCCAATATAATATGTGCTCCCTTTACTGTCATTTTTGACAATCGTTCGCAGGATATTTCAAGTGCATCTACCGTTTATTTCTGGGATTTCGGAGACGGAAGCACGTCAAATCAAAAAAATCCTTCCCATTTATATACGCAATCAGGGGTATATAAAGTAATGTTGATAGTAACAGACACAGGAAGCTGTAATTATGCCGATACCTTAGTAAAAGAATTATTGGTATTGTCAAACACCAACGATACTCTCCCTATAAAACATATGTGCAAAGGCGACTTTGTACAAATTGGCATTTCTCCGGCCGGAAATCCGAACGTGAGTTATCAATGGAATCCTACAAATGATTTAAGTAATTCCAACATTGCCAACCCTATTGCCTCCAATCAATACACCCAAACCTATACTTTATTTATTACCGACGGCTATTGTGTGGATACGTTTCGCCAAGAAGTGAATGTGATTCCTGTGTATTTGGATGCCGGTCCCGAAGATACGGCTTGTTTGGGCGATACCATAGTATTGCAAGCCGCAATGGCAGGAGGAACGGAATTTGTTTGGTCTTCAAACAGAAACTTTTCCGACACCTTAAATCATCCCTTGTCGTATCCTATCGGTAAAGACGTGTTAACGAAATCGGGAATGTATTATATCAAAATGTCGAATCCTTATTGTTCCTTATATGATAGTGTAAATATTGTTGAATCGCACATTAATGTGTTGATACTTGCGCCCGATAAATTCTGCAGTGGCGATACGGTTTCCTTGTCGGCTTTCATATTCAATCCTCAAGCCGGCAGTCAAATAGCCTATACTTGGTCGCCCGACTCGACCATTGTTTCAGGCAAGCATTCATCCAACCCGTCCGTTACACCTAAAAAACCGTCTACTTACTATCTCTCGACTGTCAACGAACATGGATGTAAAAGTTTCGACTCCGTATTTGTCGACGTGTATACCATCGATTATGAAATAGTTAAAAAGGATATTCGATGCTACGGTTTTGCCGAAGGTTATATCCGTATTGATTTAGATTCAGCCTCCATGCCATGTACCTTTCGTTGGAAAGATAATGTAGGGGTAGACCAGGAAGCCCGTGATTTACCCGCCGGAAATTATCAGTTGTATGTGAGCGATACCAATGATTGTGAGTATACAATAGATATTGCGCTGCTCCAACCTACCCCCATCAATGTGTATTTCTACGATACAAACACTCTGGTTTATTGTAACGATAGCTGTACCGGCTATGTTACGGCAGGAACAAGTGGAGGTGTTCCTCCTTATACATATTGGTGGATAACAGGCGATACGACATCTTCTATACAAAATTTATGTGCAGGGGAGTATACCCTCATTGCAAAGGATGACAATGCGTGTGAAGATACAGCCAAAATAATCATACGCGATACCTCTGATTTAGATGTGTCTTATTTGATAACACATATATCCTGTTTTGGAGAATGTGATGGAAGCATTGCCTTATTACCGTCGAACGGACATTTGCCCTATACCTATGATTGGAAAAACGGTCATACCAAAGATACGGCACATAATTTATGTGCCGGAATTTATGATATATTGATCAAAGATAATAAACGTTGTGCCAAACGTGTATTTCCCATAGTTACATCTCCTTTGCCTTTGGAGTTTAGTGATATTGATATCGTACGTCCTACTTGCTTCGGCTATAACGATGGGAAGATTTTCGTTCAAGTGAGTGGCGGCACTCCTCCCTATCGTTACTACTGGAATAATGTAGCCGGCAACGATTCCTTAGTGAACCTTTCGGAAGGAAATTATCATTTAAAAGTAATGGATTCCAATGATTGTGTATTAGATACCCTCTTTGTCTTAAAACAATTCGATTCTTTGGATGTCTCTTATAGAGTGATAAAAACACCTTGTGAAGAAGTTTGTTACGGCGAAGCTTTCATAGAAGTTTCCGGAGGCAATCCTCCCTATTACTCTATTTGGGAAGACGGGGATACTACCCATCATAAGACAAGATTATGCTATGGCTACCACGATGTTATGGTAATTGATAGCAACGGATGCCGGAAGTTTATTAAGATTATGGTAGAAGATTCTTCCTATTTTCCACAGAAAGTTGATGCTTGGGCTGATACGGTTGTGATTTATAGAAGTCAATCTATTACTTTATATGTTACCGACTTAGGCGATGATTTTACCTATGAATGGTCACCGCCAGAAGAATTATCACATCCGAGAAGTGTCAAAACAATGGCCACCCCTACCAATACAACTACCTATACCGTAGTAGCTACCGACCCTTACGGTTGCAAGGAATCGGATACGATAACAATCTTTGTACTGGATGTTATCTGTGATGATCCTTATGTATTTGTACCCAATGCATTTAGTCCGAATAACGACAATAATAATGACATAGTCTACGTAAGAGGGAAATTATTAACCGATATACATTTGGTCATTTTCGATAGATGGGGCGAGAAGGTCTTCGAATCGAACGATATCAAGCATGGATGGGATGGTACCTATAAAGGGAAACCATGCCAACCGGGAGTATATGTGTACTATTTAGAAGCCACCTGTTTGGGGCAAATCAATTATTTTAAGAAGGGTAACATCACACTGATACGATAAGCGGAAGGATGGACAATGCATTTGTTTCCAAATTATTAACATGGTACGAAACCAATAAACGCGAACTTCCCTGGCGAAATGAGCGCGACCCTTATAAGGTATGGATATCCGAAATTATTTTACAGCAAACCCGTGTGGCGCAGGGGTGGAATTATTATCTGCGATTTATCGAACGTTTTCCTGACCTTCAGTCGGTGTATGAAGGTGGCGAACAAGAAGTGTTGAAGTATTGGCAAGGGTTGGGCTATTATACCCGTGCGCGAAACATTTATGCCGGTGCGGTTTATATTGTCGAAGAATACAATGGGGTATTCCCGTCTACCTATCAGGAAATACTTAAAATCAAGGGAGTAGGGACATATACGGCGGCAGCCATCGCTTCCTTTGCCTTTCGTCGGCCGCATGCTGTTATCGACGGCAATGTGTTGCGTATTTTCGCACGCATACACGGCATCTACGACCCTATCGATAACTCATTAGGGAAGAACAAAATCAGTGAATTAGCTAATAGTTTGATCCCTAACGATATTCCCCATCTCTTCAATCAAGCATTGATGGATTTCGGAGCCATACATTGCAGTCCGCAGCTTCCTAAATGCAGCGATTGTTGTTTCTCGCTAAGCTGCTATGCCAATTTGCATTACGAACAAAGTGCCTTGCCGGTTAAAGGGCATAAAACCAAAACCCGAAATCGTTTTTTCTACTACTTATGTATTGAAAACAAAGACTATATATATCTTCAAAAGCGAAACTCCAGCGACATATGGCAAGGGTTGTATGAATTTCCCTTATGGGAAACATCGGCTCCCTTATCAGATATATATTCCGACCTAACTCCTTATCTGCAAAACCTTTTGGACGACATCCCCTTCGAAATCATTCATGCGTCACATGTTTACAAACATGTGTTATCGCATCAGATTATTACGGCTGTTTTCATACGATTGAAAATTCCTCACGCCGTAAAGCAGACAAATTTCCTTTACGTTCATCGGCATAATTTGGCAGATTATCCCGTGTCGCGTTTAATGGAAAAATTCCTGAACGAGTATTTAGAACTACATTCGACCTAAAATACGGGGGTTTTTATCAATCAAAATGTATCGAAAATCATTCTTTTTTGCAAAAAAAAAGCAAAGTGTAAAATGATTTGCAAAAGAAGCTTTCATTTGTTGCGCATGAAGTTTAAAACGTTGCGCAAGAAAAAAAATTTGTTCTGCAAGAAATGATCATTTGTTGCGCAAGAAATGAAACATTGTTGCGCAACATTTTGAACCTTGTTGCGCATGAAATTCAAACAAGGGGAAAAAAGGCGAAAAATAGACAAATAAAGCTTAAAAGTAAGTCTTTATCTCTAAAAAAATCATTGCGCTAACGTAAGCATTAGCGCAATGAAAATTAGATGGATTAGTGGGTGTTTTGTTGTCCAATAATTAGCAAGAGGGTTCTTCTATGTTTTCTTTCGGACTTTTATTGTAGAAAACGAAATTTTCGTCAATCACATCGATGGTGATTTGAGCGTCTTTGCTCAATTTGTCGGCGAGTATCATTTTCGACAGATTGTTGAGTATATGTTTCTGAATGATACGTTTCAGGGGACGTGCGCCGTATTGTGGGTCGTAGCCCATCTCTGCCAGCGCATTGTAGGCATATTCGGTGAGCTGAATACCAATGTTGTTTTCTTCTAAAAGAACTTTTAGTTGGTTGATTTGCAACTTGACAATCTCTTTAATTTCACTTTTACTTAAGGGCTTGAACATTACGATTTCGTCAATACGGTTTAAGAACTCCGGACGTATGGTCTTTTTTAACAATTGCATAACGTCTAAGCGGGTTTGTTCATGTATGTTATTATCGGTGTAATCGCTTACTTTGCTATAGTTATCTTGAATGATGTGTGAGCCGATGTTGGAGGTCATAATGATGATCGTATTTTTAAAATCAGCCACTCGGCCTTTATTGTCGGTTAATCGTCCGTCGTCAAGTACTTGCAATAAGATATTAAATACGTCGGGATGAGCTTTCTCAATTTCATCGAACAATACGACTGAATAGGGTTTTCGTCTAACCTTTTCGGTCAATTGTCCGCCTTCGTCGTAGCCTACGTAACCCGGAGGGGCACCCACGAGGCGTGATACGGAGTGAGATTCTTGGTATTCGGACATATCAATTCTAACAATAGCGTGTTCGGTATTAAATAGATATTCAGCTAAAGCTTTAGCCAGCTCGGTTTTACCGACACCTGTTGTGCCTAAGAAAATGAAAGAGCCTATCGGACGTTTGCTGTCCTGGAGTCCGGAACGGCTACGGCGTATGGCATTGGCTATGGCTTCGATGGCTTCATCTTGTCCGACGACTCTTTTATGCAGTTCATCTTCAAGTTGAAGAAGTTTCTCTTTTTCGCTTTGCATCATACGGCTTACGGGAATGCCTGTCCATCGGGCTACTATGCTTGCTATGTCATCGGCACCTATGGCTTCGTCGATCATAGGATTTTCGCCTTGAATTTCGTGCAATTGCTTGCCGGCTTCTTCGATAGAGGCTTCTAACTCTTTTATTTTGCCATATCTTATCTCAGCCACTTTCCCGTAATTGCCGTTGCGTTCTTCTTGTGTAGCCTGAAACTTATATTCTTCAATATCGTTTTTATATTGTTGAATTTTATTTACCAATTCCTTTTCTTGCTCCCATCGTGCTTTCAAGGCATTGCGTTCCTGACTCAATGTTGAAATCTGATTGCTGAGGTCGTTGATTTTTTCCGTGTCATTTTCACGTTTAATAGCTTCGCGTTCAATCTCTAATTGACGTATTTTTCGTTCTATATCGTCTAAAGGTTGAGGTACGGAGTTGATTTCCAAACGCAATTTCGAGGCAGCTTCGTCAATCAAATCAATGGCTTTATCGGGAAGCGACCGATCGCTTATGTATCGTTGTGAAAGATCGACCGATGCAATGATGGCTTCATCTAATATCTTTACTTTGTGATGAGTTTCGTATCGTTCTTTCAGTCCTCTTAATATAGAGATAGAAGAACAGCGGTCGGGTTCATCGACATATACCACTTGAAATCTACGCTCTAACGCTTTGTCTTTCTCAATAAATTTCTGATATTCGTTGGTAGTAGTGGCACCAATGGCTCTGAGTTCACCTCTTGCTAAGGCAGGCTTCAGTATATTGGCCGCATCCATGGCGCCTTCTCCTCCACCGGCACCTACCAGCGTGTGAATCTCGTCGATAAACAATATAATGTCGCCGTCGCTTTCGGTAACCTCTTTGATAACGCTCTTGAGTCGTTCTTCAAATTCGCCTTTGTATTTGGCACCGGCTACCAATGCTCCCATATCGAGTGAAAATACTTGTTTAGATTTCAAATTTTCAGGCACATCGAGCGAAACAATGCGGTGAGCTAATCCTTCGGCTATGGCTGTTTTCCCAACACCGGCCTCACCGATTAATATAGGATTGTTTTTCGTTCGACGAGAGAGTATTTGTAAAACCCTGCGTATCTCGTCTTCCCGCCCAATGACTGGGTCGAGTTTGCCTTTCTGTGCTAAGTCATTAAGATTGCGAGCATAACGATTCAAGGCGTGATAGCTGTCTTCGGCATGGGGTGAGTTAACATGACTGCCTTTGCGCAATTCTAAGATAGCTTGTTTGAGTCCTTTTTCTGTTAGTCCGTTATCTTTAAGTAGTTGCGAAGTGTTGTCGTTTGATGTCAATATGCCTAACAAGAGATGCTCTATCGATACAAAATCGTCTTTAAACTCTGTTAAACTGGCTACTGCCTTTTGTAGCGCTAGATTGGCGGCACTCGATAAATAAACACCGCTGCCCCCGCTCACTTTGGGCATGCCTTCAATCATTTTGTTGACTACTTGACTCACTATGGGTAGGTTGACGTTGTTCTTCTTTAATAAATAAGGAATAATGTCTTTGTCTTCTTCGAAAATTGCTTTCAGCAAATGAGCATTCTCCATTTGCTGTTGCTGGTTGGCTAATACAATGCTTTGTGCTTTGCTGATTACCTCTTGACTTTTAACGGTAAATTTTTCAATATTCATAATTTTTGATTCTCCTTTCATTTTGATACATTTTGTAAAGGTCAAATCTTGTTCCAAGTTCGTTTTACTGTCAACATGGCAGCTATTACGCAAATAAGCTGCAAGCCTGACGCATTTTTGGAGTTATTTTGCCCGAGCTGTAGATTTAGCGGGGAATTGTAAAAATAGATTATTCTATACTTTCTTTGGCTCTACGAATGTTTTCCTTAAATTTTTGATATCCTATTCGAAGTACGGCCGAATCGGTAAATAAGGCTTGGAAAGTGTCGGGATTTATTTGTTCCCAATCCTCATTTGTAAAATGAAGGAATGGCGGTTTAATGCTAAATTCTTCAACCTGAGTAGTATTTTTTTTTGCGTTATAGGGACAAACTTGTTGACAGATATCGCATCCGTAGATGTAATGATTGGATTTTATGGAATTGTCCCATTCGATGTGCTTTCGTTCGATGCTGTGATAGGACAAACATTTATTGGCATTGAGTTGATAGGGAAGGTCTAAGGCATGGGTAGGACAGGCTTCAACGCAGCGATTGCAGTTAGCACAATGGTTTTTGTGGTAAGCTTTGTCGGCTGGTAAAGGAATATTGGTAAAAATTTCACCGATAAAATATTTAGACCCTTTGGGAGTTACCAACAAGGTATTCTTACCGATCCAGCCTAATCCGGCTTCCACAGCGAAAGCTTTTTCGAAGAGGGGGGCGGAGTCGACAAAGCATCGATTTAGGGCTTCAGGGAAAAGTTCGTTTATATATGAAGAAAAGAGATGTAATTTGGTTTTGACAACCTTGTGATAATCTTTGCCCAATGCATATTCAGCCACTTGATAGGCAGATTGTTTATGAGGTATATAATCGGGGTTGTGATAGCTCAATAAGACAACAATAACGCTTTTGGTTTCGGGGTGTAATAAACAGGGCTTTTCACGTTTATCGCGGTTGCGAAGCATAAAATCCATGTCGGCATGATAGCGATTGTTCAACCAGTCCTCTAAGACACGGCTTTCTTTTTCAAATGTTTTGCATGAAGCTATGCCACAAGCATCAAAGCCTAAAGACAGTGCTTTTGCTTTAATAAGTTCTTGGGGTTGAGTGGCTGTCATGTTATTTTATTTCGATGAGGGTATATTTCAAAGGAATTTTAAAATAAGTGGGTCCCGGCACGTTGATTTTGGGTTCTTTGAGGGTGAGTATCAAACGTATATTCTGTCGTTGTAAGGATATATCAATGATTTTCGGACTACGGTAGAGTGTAGTTACGTTAAAAAAGTCGCTGTATTGTGCGGTTAAGGTATCGGAGGTAAATGTGTGTATGATATGATTTTCAATGATTCTGTCGTTTTCGTTTAACACAATGCGTTGGTTAATGCTAAAACGAGCATTATTTTGTCTGCGGTTGCTATCTATTAAATAGCTTGTGTCATTTTTTGTAATAACGTTAAAATCATTTTCAAAATCGGCAAAATCGGAGTTCATAAGCAAAGCTTGAAGCATATTATAGCTTAATGGCAAGCCAAACAAATGATAGGCAGCGGAATAATCTCCAATAAAATAAGTAGAATTCAAATGATTGATATACTTTATGCTATCAGGTGTTAACACCAAACGGGCAAATTCAATACCCAATTTACTGGCGTTGATATAGAGTATGCTGTCTTTTTTATTCACCATAAAGACAGCTAATTTTACGATTTCCTTTTGATTATCTGTATTAATCACTCTTGCATCCATGCGTGTTGAAAACCATTGGTAGTCGGGTTGTTGTATTTTGTAGGCTGCTTTAACAGGTGTTTTAGCGGGGGTTTGTTCAACTTGTGGAGTCCTTGCTGCCTGCTTTGTTTTACATGAATTGATAAAAAACAGGGTGAACAAACATAGAATGAGGAATATGGGAGATGACTTAGAAAAGGGAAAAGTATGCATGATTTTTAGTATGAATTTATACGTTCAACATTTTTAATGCCTTCGATGGTTTTGAGTTTTTCGATGAGTTTTTGCAGATGTTCCACATTATGAATATAAAGTATAATCGTTCCTTCAAAAAGACCTTCGCTGGATTCGAAATTCATGGAACGGCAGTTAATTTGGAAATCTTGATAGATGACAGCTGTAACATTATTAACCAAACCTTTATAGTCGAACCCTTTAATTTTAATTCCTGCGAGGAAATCAACGTTTTGTTGTTCGTTGCGCCATTTAGCTTTGACGATTTTATCGCCTTTACGAGCCATGAGTTCAATGGCTACCGAACAATTGGTACGATGCACTTCAATCTCATAATCCGAAATCATTACTCCTATAACCGAGTCACCGGCAATGGGATTACAGCAAGTGGCAATGGTTTGTTTGATATTGCTGACCGATTCGCTCAGTAGTTTGGGATTTTTTGATACTTTTCTCCGTATAAAAGAATCTAAGGTAATTAAATACCTTAATTTCAACATAAAAATAAACACTGGTTTGAGAATTACTTTCATACGGAAAAATATGGCAAAGGGAGAAAAACATTGTCGCACCCTGTTTAAGGGGATGCTGCCATCATAAATTCCCAAATACAAATCTCTTTTATCTTTGCAACTATTAAAAACCATTAACTTGTTTCGGCTTGATTTGTCGAAATCAACATTAATTTCTTTCAGATATGCTTTGAGTTTATCTCTTCCGATTTTTATTTTTTCTTCTTTTTGTTTAGCTAAAGCATCTGTAATGTGTTCAATAGCTTTAGATGTTGCCGCCAAACCTAACCATTCTTCTTGCACCTTTTGTTTGGTGGAAGTAATGATTTCAATTTGGTCGCCGGTTCTTAAGACTTGTGAAGCGGGGGCTAATTTATTATTCACTTTAGCTCCTATGCAATGATTGCCTAATTCAGGGTCGATTTCGTAGGCAAAATCAATCACCTTTGAGTTTTCGGGTAAAGTACGTACATCGCCTTTGGGTGTAAAAACAAATATTTCTTTGGCATATAAGTTCATTTTCATACCCGAAACAAGATCGGAGGAGCTGATGTCTTGTTGATTCTGCAATAATTGTTTTACTTTTGCCAACCAATTTTCCACTCCTTGTTCATAGGCTGCTTTCCCGTCTTCTTTATACACCCAATGAGCAGCCAAGCCGTTTTCGGCAATGGCATCCATCTGGCGGGAACGAATTTGCACTTCCACCCATTTGCCGGTATGACTCATCACCGTGGTGTGAAGGGCTTGATAACCGTTGGCTTTCGGAATGGAAATCCAATCGCGCAGGCGTTCCATATTCGGTCGGTAAATGTCGGTAACTATCGAATATACCATCCAACATAGCGATTTGGCATATTCGGATTCTCCTTCAACGATGATACGAATGGCAAATAAATCATACACTTCCTCGAAAGGAATCTGTTTTTTATTCATTTTTTGCCATATAGAGTAGATGGATTTAACCCGAGTGAGAATTTCGACATGAATGTTTTTTTCGTTTAGTTTTTGTTGTATCGGTTCAATAAACTTTTTGATAAATAACTCACGTTCAGCTTGCGAAGCTTGTATTTGTTCTACAATATATTGATAGCTGCCCGGGTCTTGGTATTTCATGGAAAGGTCTTCCATTTCGCTTTTAATGGAATATAATCCCAGCCGATGGGCTAAGGGGGCATACAGATACATGGTCTCGGAAGCTATTTTCTGTTGTTTCTCCACAGGCATAGCATCCAAGGTTCGCATATTATGCAAGCGATCGGCAATTTTTATTAAGATAGCACGGGCATCCGTACTGAGCGTTAACAATACTTTTTTAAAGTTCTCAACTTGTATGGAAAGTTGTGTATCTGAAACTTCATCGATTTTGGTTAATCCGTCGATGATGTGTGCTACTTCTTCGCCGAACAGTGCTTCAATATCTTGGATGGTGTAATCCGTATCTTCAACAACATCGTGTAATAGCGCACAAACGACAGAGGTTGCTCCTAAATTCATCTTTTTTAATACAATCAACGAGACTTCGAGCGGATGGATAATATAGGGTTCGCCGCTTCGACGGCGCATGTCTTTGTGGGCATTCAAAGCCAATGAAAAAGCTTTTCGTATCCTTTTTCGTTGCTCTATTGTCGTACGGCTGCGTAAATAATTTTGAATTTCTTTGTAATAAGATAAAATGTGTTTTAATTCATCTTTATTGTGAGCTTCGGTTATCATAGGAATGATTCGGCGTTTTGATTATATGTGTTTATTCCATTTATTTCAAACACTTATGAATTACATGAATGTTTTACAAAAATACTATTATTTTAATAGTAAGAAATAACAAATATAATAATTCTATATAAAATAAAAATCAACGCAAAAGCACACGTTGATTAGTTACGAACAGTGCGGATGAAGGGACTCGAACCCCCACGCCTCTCGGCACTAGATCCTAAGTCTAGCGCGGCTACCAATTACGCCACATCCGCTGAAAGGAGTGCAAAAGTAGTACTTTTTTGTTTATGTTGAATATGCTTTTTATAAATTAATTGTAATAATTTCTCTTTGAATTATTAACGCAAATAATCCATAGGGAAGTTACATTTAAAATTGAGGTTCATTCCATGATTTTGCTTGATTATAAACCTCTAATAATATTTCTTGTTCTACCTCATCAAAAACCTTATGTCGTCTTCCATACATGCTTTGAGCTATGCTTACTGCTTTTTCGTACCGACAATCACAGAAGCCTTTTGCTCCGCCCCAACGAAAACATCCGACAAAATTCGGAATATAATCGGCTCCGAAAATATTTGAGGAAACTCCTATTACACTTCCTGTATTAAACATGGTGTTAATTCCGCATTTAACGTGGTCGCCAAGGATTAACCCGCAAAATTGTAAGCCCGTAAGATCGAATTTTCTCTTGGGATAGTTCCAAAGTTTAACTTTGCCATAATCGTTTTTTAAGTTAGAGGTATTGGAGTCGGCACCTATATTGCACCATTCTCCTATCACGGAATTGCCAAAGAAGCCATCGTGGGCTTTATTGCTATAGCCGAAAATAACCACATTGTTCACTTCGCCTCCCACTTTTGAATGAGGTCCTATGGTGGTGGCTCCGTATATTTTGGCTCCCATCTTAATCTGCGAATGTTCCCCAAGGGAGATGCTGCCGCGCAATAGGCTTCCTTCCATTACCTCGGCGTTTTTGCCTATATAAATTTTGCTGTCTTTTACATTGATAATCGATGCTTCGATAACGGCTCCTTCTTCTATGAAAATATCTTTTACATCGCCGATTAAGGTATTGCTTGCACTCAATGTTTGTGAAATTCTGTTTTTTGTAATGAGCTCAAAATCGGCACGCAGCTCGGTTTCGTTATGATAAAAGATATTCCACAGATATTCAATAATTAAACAGGAAGCAGAAAACTCTTTTTTCTCCCCACAATAACTAAGGATATCTTTTGGTATGGATGTTACGCAGTGAGCTATGGTTTGTCCTTTGTAAATCAAACTTTGTCCTTCTTCCAGTTGATAGATAGCCTTGATTAACGATGGATTCGGACATACCGAAGCGGCAATCATTATATTATGTTTCGTACTTTGTAAAGGATATTTCTTTGCAAGATAAGGCTGGGTTAAGTAGGAAGTCTTTGTTTGCAAATGCTTTTCCCATTTTTCTTTCAGGGTTAATATACCTATTCTAATTTCGGATTGCGGACGAGTGAAAGTAAGAGGTAACAAATTTTCACGATGACTATCGTCATATAGAATAACATTCATATAGTTAAAAAATTTAATCTGCTTCTGTTAATAACTTCCATAAGAGATCTTTTGTTTCGCTAACTCCCATTTGGATGTGTGAGGAAAGGAAAACAACCGGAATATCCGACGGTGTTTTCTTTTTAATTTTATCCAATTCGTCGGGAGAAATGATATCGCATTTCGAGATGGCAAGCATGCGTTTTTTATCCAATAGTTCGGGATTGTAATTCTTTAATTCTTGAAGTAAAATCTTATATTCCTTTTTAATATTTTCACTTTCAACGGATATCATAAACAGTAAGACGGAATTTCGTTCTATATGTCTTAAAAATCTTAATCCCAATCCTTTTCCTTCGGAAGCTCCTTGGATAATTCCGGGTATATCGGCAACGACAAAAGAATATTTATCATGGTATTTCACCATTCCCAAATTTGGTTTCAGGGTTGTGAAAGGATAATCGGCAATTTTGGGTTTGGCATTGGATACGGTCGAAATAAATGTTGATTTGCCTGCATTGGGGAATCCTACTAATCCTACATCGGCCAATATTTTCAGTTCAAATATTTTCCAAGCTTCAATGCCCTCTTCACCGGGTTGGGCGAAACGGGGTGTTTGAAAGGTGGAGGATTTAAAATGCACATTGCCTTGTCCGCCTCGACCGCCTTTTAGGAGGATTACTTCTTGTCCGTCGTCTAATATTTCCGCTTCAACATCAAAGGTATCGGCATTTTTAACGATGGTTCCCAAAGGTACTTCAATGATACTGTCTTTGCCGTTTTTACCAAAACATTGATTTTTACTTCCCGATTCTCCGTTTTCGGCGAACACATGTTTGGTGTATTTAAGATGCAAAAGCGTCCATAACTGAGCATTCCCTTTCAAAATAATATGTCCGCCTCGGCCGCCGTCACCGCCATCGGGACCGCCTTTGGGGGTTTGTGCCGTTCGGGCTAAATGTGCACTGCCTGCTCCTCCCTTACCGGAACGAAACATAATTTTTACATAATCAATAAAATTTTCATTCTCCATATGCTGATTTCCTCGTATGACAGTTAACGTTGTTTACTCTTAAAAATTGTTTTCTTGCATATTCCACCGAATTCCTTGCATTATTATCTATAATCCTAACAGTGTTAATGGGACACTAAAACAGCGTGTGAAAGGATATAACTATACGATTAATTTTTATAGTTATAAGAATTATTTTTATAGTCATAAAAATGAATCTTCTCAAAAAAGAACATCGAAGATGTACTTTTTAAGTGCTAGTTGAATTACTTCCCTTGCATGGCTTTCTGCCATTCCCAGGCGGTTAGCAACATATCGGCTAAATTATATTTTGCTTTCCATTTCAAGGCATTGTTTGCCAATGTTGTATCAGCCCATATTTGGGCAATATCGCCTTCGCGTCGTTCTTTGAATTGATAATTTACTTTTAGACCGTTCACTTTTTCAAACGTTTGAATAATGTCTAATACCGAATAACCATTGCCGGTTCCTACATTAAAGACTTCGTAATTATCATTCATTTCCTGATGCATCATCCGTTCAATGGCACATACGTGGGCATAAGCCAAATCCATCACATGAATGTAATCGCGAATGCAAGTGCCGTCGGGAGTGTCGTAATCATTTCCGAAAACGGATAAGTAATCGCGTATGCCTATCACGGTTTGTGTGAGATAAGGCAGTAAGTTTTGAGGTATTCCTTTGGCAATTTCTCCTATTTGTATGGAAGGATGAGCCCCTATGGGATTAAAATAACGCAAGGCAATAACATGTAAGGTTTCATCGGCCTTGCAGCAGTCGGTTAAGATTTCTTCTATCACTTGTTTGGTGTTTCCGTAGGGCGACATGGCTTTTTGTACGGGAGAGGATTCGGTAACAGGCAGTTGTTCCGGTGTACCGTAAACTGTACAAGAAGAAGAAAATACGATATGAGGCACTTGGTGTGCTTTCATTTCGGTCAAAACATTCAGAAGTGAATGAAAATTGTTTTTGTAGTACCTCAAAGGTTCCCTCACCGATTCATTAACGTATTTATAAGCGGCAAAATGAATAACAGCATCCACTTTGTGCTTGTCGAAAAGCTGTTTACAAGCTTGTTCATCGGCCAAATCTACTTCTTCGAACAGTGGAAGAACTTTTGTTATCTTCTCAATGTTATAAATTACCCCTTTATCGGAATTTGCCAAATTATCGGCAATAATCACTTCATAGCCTTTTTCTTGCAAGGCAACTACTGTATGCGAACCGATATAACCTGTTCCTCCGGTTACGAGAATGGTCTTTTTCATTTTCATTTATATTTTTATATTATTTATAGCTAATTGAATGCGTTCCAGCGTTTCGTTTACGCCTATCATTTCTATAATGGCAAATAAATCCGGTCCTTTGGCATATCCAACCAAAGATAATCGTAAACAATTCATTATTTGACCTGTATTTAATTCCTTTTCGGAAATATATTGCATAACGGCATTATGTGCTTCTTCCGGACGGAAAGGAGTAAAGGTTTTTAGTATGTTTCCAATAGCTTGAAGATGTTGTGGGGTATTGTCTTTCCAACGTTTTTTGACCACACTTTCATCGTAGGTTTGGGGACGGACGAAAAAGAAAGCCGATGCTTCCCAGAAATCTTCTACGAAAGTAGCCCTTTCTTTAATCAGCTCAATTACTTTTTCCACATAGGATTTTTCCGTTTCAACTCCCTTTCCTTTCAGAACAAGTATAAATTTATCGGCTAATTCCGAAACAGGAATTAGTTGCAAATATTTATGATTAAACCATTTTGCTTTTTCAAAATCGAATTTGGCTCCCGACTTGCTTACCCTGTCGAGTGAGAAAGCACTGATGAGTTCCTCCATGCTAAACAGTTCTTGTTCCGTACCGGGGTTCCATCCCAGTAAGGCTAAAAAGTTAATTAAAGCCTGGGGAAAATATCCTTTTTCACGGTAGCCCATAGCTATTTCGTTGGAATCGGGACTTCGCCACTCCAAGGGAAAAACGGGGAAACCTAAACGGTCGCCGTCACGTTTGCTGAGTTTGCCGTTTCCTTCGGGTTTAAGCAGTAAGGGTAAATGAGCGAATTGCGGCATAGTGTCTTCCCATCCTAAGTAACGATATAACAATACATGTAGCGGTGCTGAAGGCAACCATTCGCTGCCGCGGATAACGTGCGATATCTCCATCAAATGGTCATCCACAATATTGGCTAAATGATAGGTAGGAAGCTGATCGGCCGATTTCCATAAGACTTTATCGTCTAACACGGAAGTGTTTACTTCCACTTCACCGCAAATAAGATCATGCACCTTAATTATTTCTCCCGGCTCAATGCGGATACGTATCACGTATTGTTCTCCCTTGGCCATACGTGTTTTAACTTCCTCTTCCGTAAGGGTTAAGGTATTCTTCATCTGTATGCGGGTGGAAGCATCGTATTGGAAATTCTGAATCTCCTTTCGTTTGGCCTCTATCTCTTCGGGTGTGTCGAAAGCAATATATGCCATACCTTTGGCAAGCAATTCATCGGCATATTGTTTATAAATGCTTTTTCGTTCCGACTGACGGTAGGATATGCCTTGGTTGTTAGGAATATGCACTCCTTCATCAAATTCGATACCCAGCCATTCAAAAGCTTCAATAATGTATTGTTCGGCACCAGGCACAAAACGGGTGGAATCGGTATCTTCGATACGTAAAATCATTTTGCCCTTGTGTTGTTTGGCAAACAAATAGTTATATAAAGCTGTGCGGACACCGCCTATGTGTAAAGGTCCCGTCGGACTGGGAGCAAATCGTACGATTACCGGTCTCATCTTTCTTTTGATTTTTTTTTGCAAAAGTAGTCATTTTCGATGAAAATTCCGATAATCGCCTTGCTTTTATTTATGCTTATTAAATAACATCTCAATGCATGAATTCCCATATTTTACTTTTAGCTTTTACATTATATTATTTTTTGGTGTACCTTTGCAGTCAATATTATTAGAAGGAAATACACAATGGCTGAGAATCTTAGAAAACCGGAATGGTTGAAAGTGAAGATAGCTTCCGGTGAGAATTTTGAAAAAGTAAAACAAACCGT
>DHTG01000071.1 GCA_002411545.1 Bacteroidales bacterium UBA5266
AAAAAGAATGCATCAAATAGTATATTCTCAGAAATTAGGTTAAAAAAAAATGTACATTTGCAAAAATTATATGCTTTGAGCTGTAATGTTAATCTTGCAAAATTAATTTTATGGAAAAAAGGATTATTATTATACCTACTTATAATGAAAAAGAAAACATTGAAAAGATTATTAGATATGTTTTTTCTTTACCGGATGCGTTTGATATATTGGTTATTGATGATGGTTCGCCGGATGGTACCGCTGCTATTGTCAAGAAATTAATGCCCGAATTTGACACTCATTTATTTCTCGAAGAGAGAAAAGGTAAATTAGGGTTAGGTACAGCCTATATACATGGATTTAATTGGAGCATTCGTAATAATTATGATTATATTTTTGAAATGGATGCGGATTTTTCACATAATCCACAAGATTTAATCCGTTTATATCAGGCATGTAAAGAGCAAGACGCCGATTTAGCAGTGGGTTCACGCTATTGTAACGGAGTGAATGTAGTGAATTGGCCTATGTCAAGAATTTTGACTTCCTATTACGGTTCTATGTATGTGCGTACCGTTCTGCGAACACCCGTTCGTGATAATACGGCCGGTTTTGTGTGTTACAGTAGAAAAGTATTGGAAGCCATAAATTTTGATAGAATAAAACATATTGGTTATGGATTTCAAATTGAAATGAAATTTGTTGCATGGAAACTCGGATTTAAAATAGTGGAAGTCCCTATTGTTTTTACCGATCGACAAGAAGGAACCTCTAAAATGAGTAAAGGCATATTTAAAGAAGCTATCTTCGGTGTGATTAAATTAAGAACGAGTGCCTTGTTTGGAGGTATTAAAAGGTATAAAAAATAAGTGATTTAATAATTGAATTAAACTTTCTCTCCTTTCTTATTTTATTTACAACAACATACTTGTAAATGAGAAGTGTAATTTCCCTTCTTTTTACTTGACGGACATAATGGCGCATATAACTATCGTATGACGACATAATGGCAGTCTTGTTATATCTATATACTGTTGATATTCAGACTCTGTTTAATTATGGCCTAAAACTTGAATAGATAGGAATAGCAAATAATTAAATAAAAAATAAAAACAATTAAAATCATAGGAGGATAAAATTATGTTAATTAAAAGAAGCAATTACGCACCGGCTTATGTAAATTTCTTTGATGATTTTTTCGGAAGAAATTTCATGGATGAATTTTTAACCAAAGAAGCTAGAATCACTTTACCGACGGCTAATATTGTAGAGAATGAAAGCAATTTTCAAGTAGAACTAGCCGTGCCGGGTTACGACAAAAAGGACTTTTCGATTGAAGTGAATGAACATGTATTAAGCATCAAGGGAGAAGTTAAAAGCGAGAAGGAGGAAAGTAAATCGAATCGTCAATTTACGCGCAAAGAACACTATTACGCATCCTTTGAACGTAATTTCACTTTGCCGGATTCGGTAAAAACAGATGCCATTGAAGCTTTGTATGAAAACGGTTTGTTAACGATTACTTTACCAAAAAAGGATCACAAAGAACTTCAATCGTCGAAGCTTATCCAGGTTAAATAATTAAAATTAAATTTTTCATCAGAAGAGGTTGATTTTTCAACCTCTTTTTTTGTATAAAAAAAGACCGAAAAGAGTTTGCTTTTCGGTCTTCATTGTTTTAAACGAAATTATTTATTCTCTATATCCTATGGCTTGTCCAAAAAGAATATCACCGGGTTCAACTTTCAGTTTCTTAGCCAGTTCTTCTTTTTTGATGTCGAACACTATGTTGCTAGCCATATCTTCGGAGGAACAGTAAAGGAGAATGTTTTGGCTTATGCAACCACTTTGTAAATAAGCATAATTTTTTCTATCTTCATTACTTACGTTGCTTGTTGCTTTACGGTCAATAACATAAACAACTGCGATGGGAGCACGATGGAATTGATCGTCGTCGCTGATTTTTCGACGAAAATCAATGGGTGCTAACATTTCAAGTTTATGCATGTCGGCTTGATATTCAAACAAGCCTTCTTTCATTAAAACGTAGATTTTAACATATTGTAAGTCCATGGGAGCAAATGCAGTACGATTATGCATTTCGCCGGGTTGCGGTGTTCCGTTGGCTACCCATAGCACACCGGATAAGTGATGGGGTTCTAACTCCCGTTCGGAAATGTGTGCCATATGTTGTTTTTCTCTTAGGACATCCATGAAAGGTTTTCCGCCATGCATTTCTACTTGCATAAGTTCACCGCCTTTATGTAATCCCCTTTCAACCGTGGGAGTTGCTACTTCCTGAGCGTAATTAATAGAGGTAGCAAACATACATAATACACTAATAATAAAAAGTTTTGATCTCATATGTGTGTTTTTTTAATTATGAAATGATTTTTGCAAAGATAATATTTTTTTTTTAATTTGAATGGTGCTTTTTTTGGATTATATGAATCCTTGTTTTTTTATTACATCTAAAAAAATATCCGAAAAATATTGGTTGTCTTTTTTAGTATATCTTTTCTCCGTAAATATTTTGGCAAGGTTTTCCAGTTGGTTTTCTTCCAATAATTTCTTAGTGAGTTCAGAATTTTCTTTTTCAAAATACAAACGGTCGATATCATCCGAAGAATAATCCTTATAAGTCTCTTGGTGAATCACCGCTTCGAGGGGGAGACGGTCGGTAAGTCCCGGATCGTTTAAGGGATAACCAAGGGTAATGCAAGTAACGGGAACCACCCCTTTGGGAAGATGATAAATGTCAATCAGTTCATGGGCATTATAGGTTACGGTACCCATATAGCAAATACCCAAACCGAAATGTTCGGCAGCAATACAGGCGTTCTGGGTGGCTATAACGGCATCGATAACAGCCCACATAAAACTCTGAAAATTATCATACCCGGGTTCAGCACCTCGAAAACGGCACCATTTGTTAAAACGATTGAAATCGGCACAAAATGTTAATACTACCGGCGCTTCAACAACGGCTTTCTGATTGAAATGAAAAGGCAATATCTTCTTTTTCATTTCTTCGTCTTTATTAATGATAATACTGTATAATTGCATGTTACCCGTAGTTGAACCCCGAAC
>DHTG01000017.1:0-7620 GCA_002411545.1 Bacteroidales bacterium UBA5266
TTTATAAATATAAAATGTCGCAAAGCGGGTTTAAAACCTGATTTAGCGGTATTGGTAGTGACTACACAAGCTCTCAAGATGCATGGTGGAGTGGAGGTGAAGGATATTAAACATCCCAATGTCGAAGGTTTGAAAAAGGGATTTGAAAATATGGATAAACATATAGCTAATCTTACATCCTTTGGATTAAATGTTTTGATAGCTTTCAATAAATATGATTTTGATACAAAGGATGAAATCAATTTATTGAAAAAGCATTGTGAAGACCTGGGTGTAGCATTTGCTGTTAACAATGCTTTTGCCGAAGGCGGAAAAGGAGCAACTGAATTAGCCCATAAAACGGTTGAGATAATAGAAAGAGAAGCAGATAGACCTATTAATTTCACCTATGCCGATACCGACAGTGTGGATGTGAAAATTGAAAAAATAGCAAAGAATATATATGGAGCGAATAAAGTGGTTTTCTCCGACAAGGCAAAAAAAATGTGTAAAAGAATAGCCGAATTAGGTATAGAAAACTATCCCGTATGTATTGCCAAAACTCAATACTCATTCTCCGACAACGACAAGAGATATGGAGTTCCTAAAGATTTTGAAATAACCGTAAGTGATATTGTTATCAACAACGGTGCTGAGTTTATTTTAGTCATAGCCGGAAACATTATGCGAATGCCTGGGCTTCCCAAAGAACCACAAGCACAACATATTGATATTGTTAATGGCAAGATAGTGGGTCTTAGCTAATTTAAGCTACAAGCTCATCAACGAAATAATATTTTCCGAAGGTAATCCGGTATGTTCATGCAAGTATTGTTTTCCTTTAAGAAATTCAATATCCAACATAAATGCAAAGCAAATATTATTTTTTTCGATGGGGGCAATTTTCCCTTCTTTAATTTCTTGCATTAACAAATTAAATACCGCTTCGGCCGTTCCGCCGGTAGCCAATACATCGTCGAAGATAACGATTTTGTCGTTGTAATTCACCAGCGACATGTCTAAACACAAGCTATCGGTGCCGTATTCCAATTGGTAGTCGATGGTTCGCAAACTGTCGTAGGTGGGTAGCTTTCCTTTTTTTCGTACCGGTACAAATCCGGCTTCCAGCAGATGGGCTAATATGCCACCCATGATAAAACCGCGGGCCTCTATGGCTAAGACTTTTGAAACAAAGGGCATGACTTCAAGAATCTGATTCGACATCTCCGTCGAGGCAGATTGAAGCGCTTTCCAATTTGATAACAGAGGATTTATGTCTTGAAATAAGATTCCTTTTTTGGGGAAATCGGGTAATTGTCGGATTAAATTTTTAAATTCTTCCATGATATTACGTATTTTCTTGATTTACTTTCATCAGTTGAATAAAACAATCTTCGGTGTTGGCCTTAATGGGTTGAACAGACGTATAGGTGATAGCTGAATAGGCTAAGTGTTTTTCTAATAATTCCACATCAGAGGCATTGTTTAATACAATATTCACTTGTTGTCCGGAGGCATACGCATTGTCGATAAAGGGTTGGTCTTTTAGGGATAGGAGAAGTTGGTGTATTTCTCGGGTATGTACGGCATATAAATAACCTTTAAATTCGGACAAGATTTGTTCGGGAGTATTTATATTTAAAAGTTTTCCGTTTTGAATCAGTCCTATACGGCTACATAAAGAAGCTTCGTCCATATAGGAAGTCGAAACCAAGACGGTGATGTCTTCCTTATTCAAACTTTGTAAGATTTCCCAAAATTCCCGTCTGGAGATAGGGTCTACCCCCGTGGTAGGTTCGTCCAATATTAAAATCCGAGGGCGGTGTATGAGTGCACAGCATAGGGCTAACTTTTGTTTCATACCCCCCGATAAATTGGCGGCACTTCGATCTTTAAAAGGCTTTAATTGTTCCCATATCGGACGTATTAAGGCATAGTTTTTTTCAATGCTTTCGCCGTATAAAGTGGCGAAGAATTCTAAGTTTTCTATGCAACTCAAATCCTTGTATAAGGAGAATTGTCCGGGAAGATATCCGATGATTTTTCGGATTTGTTTGTAATCCCGTATCAAATCATACCCATGTATAATAGCAGTGCCACTATCGGGATTCAATAAGGTAACCAAAATGTTAAATAAAGTTGATTTGCCGGCACCATCCGGACCTATAAGTCCGAAGAGTTCGCCTTTATCAATGTGTAGGTTTATGTTAGTAAGAGCTTGAACTTTCCCAAATGATTTCGATATGTTTTCGGTTTCAATAATTTTCATCTTAATGGATGTTTTCATCGAAAACCACCTCGCCGGGCATACCGATTTTGATATCGCCGTCGTTTTTCACACTGATTTTTACGGCATATACTAAGTTTACTCTTTCGTTTTTGGTTTGTATCATTTTAGGTGTAAATTCCGATTCACTCGAAATCCATGTGATGTTGCCTTTGTATGTTTTTAATTCTTTATCTTTTTTGTCTATACGCACTGTGCAATTGCCTCCAAGTTTCAAACTCGACAATTGGTCTTCGGTAACATACACCTTCAAGATCATTTTCGACACATCGGCAATTTTAAAAATAGGCCGGCCGGTGCTGATAAACTCGTATTGATTGATATATTTTTTTAATACCGTTCCATCGATAGGGCTGTGGATTAAGCATTTTTGTATAGCATTCTCCAAAGAGCTTATTTGGTATTCCATGGCATCGATTTGGGATAGTACCCCTTTGTTTTGTACGTTTAAATTCGAGCGGGTAGCATCCAATTGACTTCTTACGACTTGTATTTCGGTGTTTAAGTCATCCATTTGCTTGTTGGTCGCAGCGTTGGATTGTAACAGGCTTTCCAAACGTTTTTTTTCATTCATCATACCCGACAATTTTTCTTGCAATGCTTTTAATTGCTTGGGGATATCGGTGCGTTGAGCATATGTGCCTTCTATTTGTGCCTTGAGTTGCTGTTTTTGCAGGTGTAATTGTGCGGTATCAATGTATCCTAAGTATTGATTGGCCTTTAAAAGTTGACCTTCTTCGAGGGTTAATGCCAGGATTTTTCCGTTTCCTTCGGCCGAAACTATAATTTCTTCCGCTTCGAATGAACCGTAAGCATCGGCTTTGCCGTTTCCATTTGAACATGAAAACAATAGAAACACAATCAGAAAAGGGAATAGTTTATAGATATTTTGCATCAGCATATTTTTTATCCTTTTAAGGTTGCAAAAATACATGAAATTTTATTACCTACCAATGAATTGTATAAGAAAAAAACAATAAAAACTAATACTGTCAAACGACAAGGACGAACTAAAGTATGTGTAGTATATATAAATGCAAATGCTTATCTTTTGTTTTTCGATGTAAATTTTTACTACTTTTGCAAACACCTTTTTGTAAAGGCAAATCATTGTATTACATCATATCACAAAACAAATTGAATAAAATTGCCATAAAAACCTTAGGTTGCAAGCTGAATTTTACAGAGAGTGCTCACATCGAACGTATGCTCAGGCAGCAAGCTTGTGAAATTGTTCCTTTTGAAAAGGAAGCAGATGCCTATATTATCAATAGCTGTGCTGTGACGGAACAGGCTGAGAAAAAGTGTGCCTACTATATACATCATATTAAACATCACTATCCTGAGGCTAAAATTGCCTTGATAGGATGCTTTTCTGCTTTGCGAAAAGAGGAGTTAAAAGAACGTTTTGAAATAGATTTGGTATTGGGAAGCAATAATAAATATGAACTTGTTCATTTGCTCCCTTCGCTTTTGTCTACTGAAGAATCCCAACATCCTATTTCACCCGATGACAAAAGCATTTTTAAGGATGCTTATTCCTTGCATGAACGGAGTCGTTCCTTTTTGAAAATTCAAGACGGATGTAATTATTATTGTACGTATTGTACCATACCTTATGCGCGTGGGCATAGTCGCAGCGATAGCATTCCGCATGTAATAGCAAATGCTACACATATTGTAGCTAATGGTATTAAAGAGATTATATTATCGGGGGTTAACATAGGCGATTTCAAGAGTCCGGAAGGAGGAGATTTTTATGAGCTCTTGCAAGCCTTGGAAAAGGTAGAAGGCTTGGAACGCATCCGTATTTCTTCGATAGAACCTAATTTACTGACCCATGAAATCATTCGCTTGGTGGCAGCATCTAAAACATTATTGCCTCATTTTCATATTCCTTTACAATCCGGTTCCGATAAGATTTTAAAACAGATGAAACGTCGTTACGAACGGAGTTTGTTTGCAGAAAAAATACATTTTATCAAACAACAGATGCCCCATGCATGCATAGCCGTGGATGTGATTGCCGGTTTTCCGGGTGAAACGGAAGAAGACTTTCGCGATGCCTATAATTTTATAGATAGCTTACCAATAAGCTACTTGCATGTATTTCCCTATTCCCGTCGTTCGGGAACGCCGGCCTATGATATGCCCGGCCAATTATCCCGTAGGGAAAAAAGTAACAGAACCAAAACCTTGATTGAGTTGTCCGATAAAAAGAAACTGATTTTTTATAAAGAAAATCTTCACAGCATTCAAAAAGTCTTAATAGAATCGACCGATAAAGATGGATACGATGTGGGATTCACGGGAAATTATATTCGTGTAAAAACCCATCATCTCCCGGAAAATATCCACAGCATCCAAACTCTTGTACTAACAGCCATCGAAAAGGATGGAATTGTCATTGCCGAAAGGGTGGAATAAAGAAATATATCAGTGTTTCGAATGGTTGATTTTTATGTGAAAGTGATTTTTTTACAAAAAAATTAAATGAAAAGTAAAAAATGAAAACAAAAAAATCGCTACGATCTTTATTTTATACCCGTTTTTTATATACTCTCATTGCAAAGATATAAGCCACGATCATAATACCGACACACCATGCAAGTGCAATCCATATATCATTGCCTGCCGGCTGGTTTGAAAGTAGTGCGCGAATGGTTTCTACTATCGAGGTTACTGGTTGGTTTTCGGCAAAGATGCGAACCGGTCCCGGCATGGACTCGGTAGGCACAAAGGCTGAGCTAATAAACGGTAGGAAGATAATGGGATAGGAAAAGGCGCTTGCACCGTCTACCGATTTTGCAGACAGTCCGGCAATCACCGCAATCCAGGTCAAGGCTAATGTAAAAAGCGAAAGTATACAGGCCACAGAAAGCCATGACAGTATACCCGCCGACGAGCGAAATCCTATAATTACTGCTACTAAAATGATGATTATAACTGAAATAGCATTAGAAACCAGCGAGGTCAGCACGTGACCCCACAGTACAGTGGAACGTGCAATCGGCATGCTGTGAAATCGCTCTAATATACCCCGCTGCATATCGATAAACAGGCGGTAAGCCGTATAGGATATGCCGGTTGCTATGGCAATAAGAAGTATACCAGGCAAAAGGTAATTCACATAGTTATCCGTGCTGGTTTGGATTGCTCCGCCGAACACATAGACGAATAACAGCATAAACACAATCGGCATGATGGTAACCGTGATAATGGTGTCCATACTGCGAAGAATATGGCGCATGGAACGTCCAAGCATAACACCCATATCTCTAAAAAAATAGTTCTTTATTGTTTCCATTTATTTTTCCTCCTTTTTACCAACAATTGCAAGAAATATTTCCTCCAATGTCGGTTGTTTTTCAATATATTCCACTTTTGCGGGCGGGAACAGCTTTTTTAGTTCCCCGAGCGTACCGCTCACGATAATCTTACCCTTATGAAGAATAGCAATTCTATCGGCGAGCTGTTCAGCTTCCTCCAAATACTGGGTGGTCAGGAACACCGTCGTGCCGTTACCGGCAAGCTCTTTAACAATCTTCCAAACCTCAATACGAGCCTCTGGATCAAGTCCGGTAGTCGGCTCGTCGAGAAAAATGAGTTGCGGTTTTCCCACAAGGCTCATGGCGATGTCAAGTCTGCGGTGCATACCCCCCCGAATAAGTAGACACCCTGCGGTCGGCCGCATCGGTCAACCCGAAGCGTTTAAGCAAATCGTCTACGACCTGATACGGATTGCTAAGATGTCGCAGCTTGGCAATCATCACAATATTTTCCCGTCCGGTCAACACCTCGTCTACGGCTGCAAATTGCCCTGTCAGACTGATCGATTGCCGTACATTGCCGGGTTTTAACAAAACGTCGAATCCGTTTACCGTTACGTTTCCACTGTCTTGTTTCAGCAGCGTGCTAAGGATTTTGACAATCGTTGTCTTGCCTGCCCCGTTGGAGCCGAGCAGGGCGAAAATACTGCCTGCTTTTACATCAAAATCTACGCCTGTCAACACAGTTATGTTTTTATAGGATTTTTTGAGTCCTTGTACCGATATAGCAATTTCATTTGGTGTCATTATTCGTTTCCTCCTTTTTCTGTTAAAAAAGTGATACCGGTTAAATCTGCTTTCCCTTGTTTCAGGAATTCGTAGGTCATCCGGTCTGCTTTACAGTCTATAAACCGGATTCGTTTCAATTTTTTGTTGTTTTTAAAGAAAGTGTTAATAAGTGTTGCTTTTTGGAATGTTACTCTGGTAAATCCACAGTTTTCAAAATAGCAGTCCTCCAATGTACCTTCAAAAACTATATCGGCAATATACATGGCATTAAAAGAGGTGCGATTCCATACAGCATTTGCAATGGTATTTTTCTCAAGGGCTTCGGATTTAGTAACTACTCCAGTTAAGCCGCCAGATTTAAACTCTACCCCGGTAAAATTAGCTCCGGTGAAATTGCAGCCGTAGATATAGCTTCCTGAAAATCTCGTTCCTTTCAGGGAACAGTTCTTAAATAGATTGTTGGTTAAATTGGAATCCTGAATATGGCTATTACTGAAGTCGGAATCGGAGAAGTCACAGCTATCAACATTATTATTTTTTAGAAGAAGTCCTGACATATCGGAATCGACAAATAGGCAGCGCTGCATATTGGAGGAATTGAATTTTTTATTCAGATTTTTCAATCCTGAAAAATCAGCGTCCATCCAATTCCCGCATGACATATCCCAACTAAGTTTTTTCTGCTGCTTTTCTGATGGTAACTCAGCCGATTGCTTTTTTGATAATTCAACGGGTGTTATTTCAGTATCGACAGTTTCTTTGTCTTCTGAAAAATAGTTAAGGTCAACACCCAAAATTTCCGCTAGACGGTTTAACGTAATGATGTCAGGCATTGATTCTCCGCGTTCCCACTTTCCAACTGCCTGTGGACTGATGAATAGTTTCTGAGCAAGCTGGGCTTGAGAAATAGTTAATTTTTTTCGTGCTTCGGCAATTTTATTGCCAATCTTTTTTGTGTCTAACATAAGTGTTATTTTTTATTTTTTTGACACTGCAAAAATACTTTGATTATTTAATATGATGATTAAAAACACAAGAATTTTAGTTGTAATAACGCTATTTATAGTTGTTATTTAACAACTATCAGGAGTATATGTAAGATTAAAGGTTCAGGCTTATTTTATAGATAGAATTTCCCCCTGCAACAAGCTTGCAATCATTAGTAGATGCATTATTTTGTACTCTGTTTAGGCATACTCAAATTCATCAGATAATCTTCTATATAAAGCGTTTATTAAGTTTTGTTTTTCTGTTTGTCGTTTTGTATTTGTTATATGTAGTACGGTTTTTTGTAAA
>DHTG01000017.1:7787-12251 GCA_002411545.1 Bacteroidales bacterium UBA5266
AAAAATACAAATTAAATATGAAGTAAAAACCAAAATCATGAAATTCTATAGGTATTCAACATTAAAACGACAAAAGGAAAAAGTATTAGCATTTTCCTTTCCTTGCCCTTTAGTCGGATAATTTTATGTAAATTTGCATGCTGAGTTTTATAGATGAAAAAATAATATACTAACGATAAACATACTTCATAATGAGCGACGATAAGAAAATCATATTTTCCATGGTTAATGTGAACAAGACCTTTAATCCGGGGAAACAAGTCTTAAAAAATATCTATTTATCCTTTTATTATGGTGCCAAAATCGGTGTATTGGGGTTAAATGGTGCAGGAAAATCTTCCCTTTTAAAGATCATTGCCGGCGAAGACAAATCGTTTAACGGTGAAGTGGTTTTCTCTCCGGGTTATTCGGTCGGATATCTTCCACAGGAACCTATTTTGGATAATAGTAAGACTGTCAAAGAAGTCGTCATGGAGGGAGTTGCCGATGTGGTGAATATATTACAAGAATATGAAGCGGTGAATAATAAATTTGCCGAACCTATGAGCGATGACGAAATGAATGCACTCATTGAACGTCAGGGAGAATTGACGGAGCTTATCGAGCAATACGATGCGTGGGAGTTAGATGCAAAATTAAATCGTGCCATGGATGCTTTAAACTGCCCTGAACCGGAGGCAAAAGTGGAAACCCTGTCCGGAGGGGAGCGAAGGCGAGTAGCCTTGTGCCGACTCTTACTCCAAGAACCGGATATCTTGTTGTTGGATGAACCGACCAACCACCTTGATGCCGAATCGGTACATTGGCTCGAAATGCATCTACAACAATATAAAGGTACGGTTATTGCCGTTACCCACGACCGTTATTTTCTGGATAATGTCGCCGGTTGGATACTCGAACTCGATAGAGGAGAGGGTATTCCCTGGCAAGGAAATTACTCTTCCTGGTTGGAACAAAAGTCACAACGCTTGAAGATGGAACAAAAACAAGAATCCAAACGACAAAAGACCCTTGAACGGGAATTGGAATGGGTACGTATGTCGCCCAAAGCGCGTCAAGCGAAATCCAAAGCTCGTTTGAATGCGTATGATAGATTGTTGAATGAAGATGTGAAAGAGAAGGAAGAACGTTTGGAGATATTTATCCCCAATGGTCCTCGACTGGGAAACAATGTCATTGATGCGAAGAATGTAGCCAAAGCGTATGGAGATAAATTATTATACGATAATTTGAGCTTTAGTTTACCTCCCAATGCCATTGTAGGAATTATCGGTCCCAACGGAGCGGGTAAAACCACCCTGTTTCGTTTAATCATGGGCATGGAAAAACCCGATAAAGGGGAGTTTGCTGTAGGTGATACGGTGGTGTTAGGATATGTAGATCAACAACATATTGATATTGATTCGGAGAAAAGTGTATGGGAGGTTATCTCCGGTGGAAATGAACAAATTCAATTGGGAGGTAGGTTAATCAATTCACGCGCATATATAGCACGCTTTAATTTCAGTGGTGCCGACCAAGGGAAAAAAGCCGGAGTATTGTCCGGCGGTGAACGTAACCGCTTGCATTTGGCCATGGCTTTGAAATCAGAAGCCAATGTTCTCTTGTTGGACGAACCAACCAATGATATTGATATAAATACACTCAGAGCCTTGGAAGAAGCCCTCGACAATTTTGCCGGTTCTGCCGTTATCATCTCTCATGATCGTTGGTTCCTGGACAGAGTATGTACACATATCCTGGCTTTTGAAGGAAATTCCGAAGTGTATTTCTTTGAAGGCAATTTTAGCGAATACGAAGAAAATAGAAAAAAACGTATGGGAGATACTACCCCTAAACGGATGCGATATAAAAAACTAATGGCATGAAACGAAAATATATATTCCTATCTATACTTCCTTTGGTATCGGCAATGATAATTGCTTTTGTCTTTTGGTGCCATACAAAGGAACAACAAGCACAAAATGAAGATTATTATAAAGCCTTTCGGGATAATTACGCACTGTATTCCCCACCCATACCCGAAAGTTTGAGTTTTGCCGGAGAGAAGGTGCCCCTCGATGTGTATTATGTCAGAGAAGCTTTGGATAAAGAATTGTTGGTGAATGTGTATTGGCAATCCAACATCCTTTTATTGGTAAAAAGAGCCGCTCGCTATTTTCCCGTGATAGAGCCTATCCTCAAAGCCAATAATATTCCCGAAGATTTTAAGTATTTGGCAGTCATAGAAAGTGGTTTGACCAATGCCGTCTCTCCGGCTAATGCCGCGGGTATATGGCAGTTTATTAAAAGTACAGGCTTGCATTATCAATTGGAAATAAATACAGAAGTCGACGAACGTTACCATCTGACTAAAGCCACCCAAGCCGCTTGTCAATACTTGAAAAACTCCTATCGTATGCACGGTTCGTGGACTGCTGCCGCTGCCGCTTATAATATGGGCGACGGTGGATTTAGACGATGCAGCACCAGTCAACAAACAAACCAATATTGGGATTTATTTCTCAATGCCGAAACAGCACGCTACGTGTATCGTATATTAGCCATCAAGCTTATCTTTGAAAATCCCCAAAAGTATGGAGTTAAGCTTCGCTTGAAAGACCTCTACCCACCCATACCTACTCATACACTTACCGTTGATACCTCTATCGCTAATCTGATGGACTTTGCCCGACAACAAGGGGTTAACTACAAAGTATTCAAAGAATGTAATCCCTGGTTAATTGCACATTCGCTGAACAATAAATCTCATAAAAGCTATCAAATTGAAATTCCCGATAGTAAATACATGCGTTATTACGCATTGATGGAAGGGGTTTCTTCGGATTCTTTATATTGTGGCGAAAAATAAGGAATAATTGATAAAGTTATACTAGAGAAAACAGTTGTTAATCAGTCAACATACATCAGAACAAGTCACTATATATTTATTTTACATCGCTTATATTGAACCTTTCTTTTATACAACGAATTATTTCTAATTTGAAGCTTTCACTATAACATATCGTTTTATTTTGTGTTGTGCTCATCTTTTTGGCGTTTTTAGTGTCCATTTTTTTTTTTTGGAAGCGTCATGTAGTCATCGCCCGAAAAAACTGATAGTTGACAGCCTCTTTCACTTTTCACTAATAAACGTGGTATATTATATGTGTTTTTTGCATAAAAATAAGGCGTCCTAAAATAAATATCCAAAAACGCCGTTAAAAAGAAAAATTATATATAAAATAAATGTTATAATGAATTATAAAAAGTTTACGCGCAGTTTAACGGATCGCAAGATTGCCGGTGTATGTGGCGGTTTGGGTGCTTATTTCAATATAGATCCGACTATTGTCAGGATATTGTTTATTTGTTTGTTGATTTTTGGCGGAAGCGGGTTGCTTCTTTATTTGATATTTTGGATAGTTTCTCCCGAAGCCTAATAAAAATAATTATTATGGATAAAAAGTTTGTTAGAAGTAAAGATCGTAAAATAGCGGGTGTATGCGGAGGTATAGCCCACTATTTCGGCATTGATCCCTTGATCATCAGGGTGTTGTTTATAGCTTTGATTTTCTTTGGCGGTGCAGGTTTTGTAATGTATTTTGTGTTGTTGTTAGTAATGCAAGATGAAAGGGATGTGAATTTTACACCTTATGTAGAAGTCGACGAAAAAGGCGATGCCAAACGAGTGGATGAAACCGAAAATAAAGGAATAAAAGAAGAAACCATTCAAAAAGTGGCATCCAGTGCCGCTAATGCCGGTGCATTGGTCTTCGGTTTGTTATTGATTTTTCTCGGGATTTTCTTTTTCCTCCGTAACTTTTTCCCCTTTTTCCGCTTTGAGTATTGGTTCCCTTTACTCTTGGTAATGTTGGGATTGATTTTAATTTTCTTTGGTAAAAAAACAAAAAAAGAATAAGCTATGCGTTACAAAAGTGTATTTTGGGGTATTCTTTTTATTATAGCCGGTATATTATGGTTGTTGCAAAGTTTGCAAATTGTTGATTTTGGTTGGCATGATGTGCTTGCCTTGTGGCCTTTTATTTTGATTTGGACGGGTATCAGTGTGATTCCCGTTAAAAACATCATAAGAATCATACTGGATATACTTGCCTTGTGTGCCGCCCTTTTTGTTTTGTTATTTCCATGTAACAAGCCGGATAATGTCAGAGATATACAAATTACGGATAAAGTAGCTATCGAAACCCTCGATAGTTTGGAATATGCGTATGCCGAATTATCGATGAATGCAGGTGCAGGGACTTTTATCTTTGCTCCGGGCAATGCCTTGATCGAAATCAAAAGCTTGGAAATGAGTGAACGCTATCTGAATGTAGTTGAATCGCAAGAAGACAATATGCGTTCGGCCGAAATAACATTAAAGATACATCCTTTTGTTGATATTATGGATAATAATCAGGAAAAAGAAATGTATGTTTTACTGAATCCTACACCGGTTTGGGAAATGGATTTGGATATGGG
>DHTG01000017.1:12537-13803 GCA_002411545.1 Bacteroidales bacterium UBA5266
TCGACGGGTGTTACGAATCTATCCATGAAAGTACCGTTGAGCATGAAATGTGTTATCCAAAACAAATCGGCTTTGAGCGGTTTAAATTTCAAAGGATTCACACAGCTATCGAAAGAAGAATATGTATCCGAAAGTCAGTCGGATTCACTAAAAGGAATCATTCGTATAACACTCGAAAGCGGGGTTTCGAATTTAAGCGTTGAGCGTTATTGATCATATGCTGCGAAAAACTGTTTGTTGTCTTTGTCTGATATGCCTTTGTTTCCCGTTTCACAGGCTTAATTCGCAATCCGTTGTAATTAAAACAGAAGTAGACACTGTTGCTCAAACACTTCAAACAAATGTGTGTTTTATTGACATCCCAGCAGATATATCCCTGCGATGGCAGCAGCGTATACATCCACAAGCTAAACTGTTATCCTATGATAGTGTTTCAGTGTTAAGTGATACTTCCGATGGTGTTTTTACTGTCATTTGGGCAAAATTTCCGGCAGCAGATACGTTTGTGTATTCTTTTACAGTTTATTTCCCCGAAGGATTACCTTATGTGTTTTCTTGGGGTGAAGGAGCTTTGTTGTATGTTGACAGTGTACAAGGTATTCGGAAAATAAAGACTAAAGCACAAACGATAGATTTGTTGTTTCATGAAGAAGCATTCAAAAGCTCGCAATTATCCGAAGAAGTGTATTATATACAGGTAGGGTCGGGGAGAAATCACGACAGACAAAAAGATTATCGTTTACACAGGGGTGATAAAATATACGTAGAGAAAAGCGGACGTTTATGCCGATATATAGTAGGCCCTTTTGAAACCGAAAAACAAGCCAAGGAACGCTTAGGCTTTTATCGCAAACAAGTGTCCGATGCTTTTATCATGAAAGGTAAAAGGAAGTGATGAAAGGTTTATTTTTCGATTACTAAGGCGTCGGCAACGATTTCGGCTATACTTTTAATTTTAACATTCAGTTTATAGGTGTGATTGATTTGCGTCAATTGGTCGATGCAGTTATGGCAAGGTGTAACGACGATAGAGGCACCGGTTTTACGGATTTGTTCGGCTTTTATTTCACCTATTTTAATGCGCCTGTCGTTGTATTCGCTCATAGCCAACTGACCGCCACCGCCTCCACAACAAAAATTATCAAGTCCGTGGGGTGTCATTTCCGCAAAATCGCTCACGGCACTCTTCACGGCAAAACGCAACTCGCTTTCCAGTCCGCCGTTACGCGATAAATTACAGGGATCGTGGAGGGTAACACGTTCTTT
>DHTG01000062.1:0-12802 GCA_002411545.1 Bacteroidales bacterium UBA5266
AGGCATTTGAACAAATCGATCCTTTAACAAAAAATGAAATGGTAAGCATCAGTGCTCATCATTCCGATCAAGCCTTTACCGGCGAAGACAGGGATTGTTATATCTTTTCAGCCGGTGGAACAACGGGTTTGAAAAAATACGTTTTATACGGCAACGAAGAATTTTCAAAATCAAAACAATTATTTGGAAAAGGATTCAGGGCTTTGGGTATTGACAATAAAAATATTGTAGCCAACCTATTCCCTTGCGGTGCTTTTTACACTGCCTTTCTGGCTATCAATAAAGGATTGGAAGAAACAGGATGCAAGATATTGTCTATTACCGGGAATATTTCACATAAAGACATATTGGAATATATAGAAATGTGTAAACCTGATACCATTTTCGGTTTGCCTTCGCTTATGATTCCGCTGGCACAATATGCCGAGCAAAACGGATATCAGATACAATTGGATAATATCATCTATGCGGCCGAGCATATGACAAACGACGCAAAGAATTATATTAAAAGTATTTTCAAAGCAAAGAGAATTTCCTCCTTCGGATATGCCGCCGTCGAAACCGGACCCATAGGCTATCAATGCGAATGTTGCCATGACAACGAATTTCATGTGGAAGAAGAATGGGTTTATCTGGAAGCCGACAATAACGATGAAGCCCTGGTAACTTGTTTACACAAAACACTTCTACCAATAATAAGATACAAAGTGGGTGATCGTATTGAATTCATCAATGAATCATGCACTTGTGGAAGATTGAGTCCGAAATTCCGCTTACTGGGTCGTAGCGGCGAAAAAATAAGGATTTCTGGATACCAAGAGATTTATTTTGAAGATATTGAAAAAATCGTACAATCTGTCGTACCTGATGGGTTTGTTATTCAACTGCGCTTAGAAGCCGACGGTTTATACACCGCTTTGAGTTTGCACATTGAAACAATACATTATAAAGATAACATATTAAGAGAAAACTTGTATCAACGCTTGTTGGAAAAAATTCCCGTTTTACATTTAACAAAAGAAAAAAACATGGTTTCCTCTTTTGAAGTCCTTTTAGTTGAACCAAATGCATTGCAAAGGGTGGAAAGAAGCGGAAAAGTTAGAAAAATAATCGATAATCGTATATAATTATGGATGATAACAAACTCACTCAACATAGATTACATTTAATCATTCCGAATGAAGCGGCCATGGTTTATCCGGTGCAAAGTTCGGCAAAAGCCTATGCTGAATTACTCGGTTTTGAATCAAAAGCATGTTATCATATTGAATTACTCCTGGAAGAAGTCCTGACCAATATCATTAAATACGACTTCATGCCCGGACAAAAAGAAAACATCGACATAACTTTTGACAAAACCGTTTTAGGATTATCCATCACCATACATTCCAACAGCATCCCCCTGGATATTGATAAAATAAAATCCTTTTCAAGCATTGATAAAGAAAACATTTTAAAATACAATGCTTCGGGATTGGGCTCATTGCTGATCAACAAACTTGCCGACAACGTAATCTATATGAATAAAGGCAAAGAAGGTCAATTTATTCATATCGAAAAAAACATCACCGCCAAAGCCGTATCGGAAAATAAATTGATGGAAGACACTCAGACACTAAGGACTCCAAAAACCGATTTTGATTTCTATGTAAGACCATTAAAGCCGGAAGAAGCATTGTTTGTTTCTCAATTAGCTTATTATGCTTACCGTGTGAGTTATATCTACGATAAGATCTATTACCCCGAGATGGTAAAGAAACTAAATGAAGAAGGGGAAATGCTTAGCATCGTTGCCGTTAACAGCGAGAATGAAGAGATTATAGGTCATGTAGCAGCTATTAAACACGAAGTAAGTCGATTGCCTGAAATGGCCGTAGCTTTTGTAAATCCTGCCTACAGAGGAGGAGGCTGTTTACATAAAACATCCGAGTATTTAATTGATTTACTTAAAACAAAAAATTCAATAGGGGTTATAGTTCATGCCGTTACCACACATCCTTACAGTCAAAAGGCCGCCTATAAATTAAATTTAAGAGAAACAGCCTTATACATTTCCCGATCCACACCTCTGTTAATGAATGAAATCAAAGAGGATAATCAAGTACGGGAAAGTTTATTATTGATGTTTTTACCACTTCATCCCGAAGACAGCAAACAAATATATGTTCCTGCTAATCATGCCGAGATGATAACGGCCATATATAAAAATTCCGGTCAATCGGTTGAAATTATCACGAATGATAATGGGCTTGCTCCATATAAAGAAGAAGCTGAAATTGAGGTTTCAAGTGATACGTACAAATGTGGTTTTATCCTTGTTAAACAATACGGGTATAATATCACTCCCCTCATCCTGAAAACATTAAAATCATTATGCGTGAACCGCATCGAGAGTATTTATGTTTATTTACCCCTTGAGAAACCCGAAATTAGCGATTGTTGTCAGGAACTCGAAAAAGCAGGTTTTTTCTTCGGAGGTATTATGCAAACCGCCGAAGGCAAAGATTATTTAATGCTTCAATATCTTAACAACCAAATGTATAACTACGATATATTGGAAGTTTTTTCTGATTTTGCAAAAGAATTAGTTACTTATATCCGACACCATGACCCGAGTCAAGAATAAAAGTTTTGCTTTTTATCTTAGTGTATATATACTTAGTATAGTAATACTAATTTTTACTTTTTTCCTTATATATAATTATACCGTTTCACGTAAATTATTATTAAAAAACGTAGAAGAAAACGCCAGGCATCTGAGTAATGCAGCGGTAAATCAGATTGAAAGTTATTTTAAATGCATAGAAAAAACAGCTCAAAGTACGGCTTTGTTTATGGCAAAAACCGACACCTTACACTATCCTTCCCGTCAAATATTAAAAGACATCCTATCATCCAATCCTGAAATCTACGGCAGTTGCTTGGCTTTCAAACCATATATTTCAAACGGTAATACGATATACAACGCTCCTTATTGTTTTAAAACCAATAATCAATTATGTTATAAAAATCTGGCAGATACCTCCTACGATTATCTGTCGTGGGATTGGTATCGTATTCCTGCCGAGGGAAACCACAAGATATGGAGTGAACCTTACTTTGATGAAGGAGGAGGGAATGTTTTAATGACAACTTTTTCCGTTCCTATTTATCAATCTTACGGCGACACCGGCAGTTTCATGGGTGTGCTGACAACCGACGTATCGCTTCAATGGTTAAACGACTTGCTGGCAGGCATTAAAATATATGATTCTGCCTATGCTTTTTTGATTTCGAATTCCGGCAGAGTTTTATCCCATCCGCAAGCGGACTTAATAATGAAAGAAAACATCTTAGAGATTGCAAAAGGAACAAATAATACCGAATTTCAAATAGTATTGCAACACATGATGCAAGGCAAAACAGGTTTCGAGAAGGTTCAAAGAGCGTTCTCTGATAGGAAAAGTTGGATTTATTATACCTCCCTTGCCAACAACACTTGGTCGTTGGGATTTGTCATACCCGAATCCGATCTTTATGCCGATCTTCAACTATTAAATAAAGACTTATTTTATATTCTTATTACAGGAATCATACTATTAATAGGCTTTATACTGCTGATTGCCAACAAACTTACCAAACCTGTTCGTAAATTAGCCGGTATGATGCATAAAGAAAGTGAGGCATTTATAAGTATGCCTATACCCGAAATAAAAGAAAGTACGGAAATTGTCATGCTTAATGATTCGTTTCGTTACTTGCAAAAGGAATTAAAAAGATACATCTCCCATTTAAAAGATGTTACCATTGCCAAAGAACGCATAGAAAGCGAATTGCAAATTGCAAGCAAATTGCAACTAAGCATGTTGCCCGACGCAAACAAAGCAAATGTATTCAAAAATAAAATCGATATAACTTCTTATATGCAAGCGGCAAAAGAAGTGGGCGGCGATTTCTATGATTATTTCTTTATCGACCGTTCGCATTTGTTTTTTGCCATCGGCGACGTATCGGGGAAAGGAATGGGAGCTGCGCTTTTCATGAGTTCAACCATAACTTTATTGAGAGCTTATGCTAAAATTGCAGGTAATGACTTATGCCGTATCCTACAACTTACTTCCGATTATTTACAACAGAATAATCCCGAGAAATATTTCGTAACACTGTTTACTGGAATTCTTTCATTAGAAACAAAGGAATTAACATACCTCAATGCCGGTCATAATTATCCGGTTATTCTTAGTGAAGATGCCGAAATTATTTTAATTAACCACACACATATGCTCCCCTTGGGAATTATCAAACCCACCCAAATTTCGCCTTCACATATAACACTACATGCCAAGGACGTACTCTTTTTATATACCGATGGTGTTACGGAAGCCATGAATGAAAAACAAGCATTGTTTAGTACCCAATCCTTACTTGCCCTGCTTAGAAATTATGCTCATCCCGATAAAAGAAAGCTGATTCCAAGCGTTTGTCAGGCATTGAAAACATTCACCGCCACAGCTCCTCAACAAGATGATATTACCATGTTATGCCTACAACTACATAACAACGAATCAAATCAAGATCTTCAATTATTTTTTACCGATATTCAAAACATTTCTATATTAACTGATATTCAACATCAAATCGAAATCTTTTTAAATCTAAAAGAAATCCCTGTTAAAAGCATGCATCGCTTAATGCTGGTATTAGAAGAGCTAATCACCAATGCCTTTAAATACGCCTTTTCAAATATTGGAAACAAAACCATAGAAATAAATATTCATGTGAGCTCAACACATCTTGAAGTTGAATATAGTGATAACAGTCATGCATTTAATATTAATTCCGCCATTGCCAAATCCTCATCCACAAGTCCAGGATTAGACACATTGGGTAAAAGAGGATTTTATATCATTGACAAAATGACCGATACATTTACTTATAGACGAGAAAACAATAAAAATATAAGCAGTTTTAAAATAATTAAAAATCCATAAAACAATGACCATAGCCTTTTCCATTCTCCGTTCGGAGAATCCGATAATAATTAGCATTGATGGACGATTAGACGCCATCAGTGCCAATAGTTTTGAAACATCCATCCATGATTATCTATCACAAAAAAACGATAATCTAATTTTTGATTTGGAAAAACTAGCCTATATCAGTAGTGCCGGCATCCGCGTATTTTTATTATTAATAAATAAATTAGAAGCCTCTAAGAAAAAAATTGGGATTATCAATCCCGATGAAATGGTTAAAGAGATAATAGAAATAAGCGGGTTAAAGGATTATATGCCGATTTTTGAGGATATAGAAAATGCAATTGCTTCGTTTAAAAGAGTGTAAAAAGCTATTATTTAAAACAAATAGCCAATTTTAACATAAAAATTTGTAAAACTTGCACCGTCTTGTTTGTCGAAAGGGAATGCCCAATCGACCGAAAGGATGAAATTCTCATTCATGGCAATTTTCATTCCCATCCCAGCCGATATATGCGGTCGGTATAAGTCTGAAGTTTTAAACTTAAAATAATCGGCGATATTATCTTCGGGGTTATTTAGCGCCATGATTTCTTTGATCTGTTTTTCATTCCATTGATAGGTTTGTGTGATAATTCCAATATCTACGAAGGGATTAAATCCCAGATAAAAATGTTGTTTACCTATATCGAATTTCCACACTTTCAAGCGGAGTTCGATGTTAGAATAAGCAAATCCGTTGGTGAGTATTCTGTTACGAAGAACCCCTCTCAAAGAATTACCTCCGCCTAATCCTTCATACAATACTCGTTGAATGTATAAAGTATTCATATAATTATTGATATAAAAAGGACTTTCCCCGACAAGCAACAACTGCGTGCCTACACGATAAGCAAAAGCGATATAATCTTTATAAATAGGAATATAATGTCGGAAATTAAGATTTAGTTTCAAGTTGTTATATTCTTTTTGATCTTGAAAAGCAGCAGTATATGTTAAAAAAGCATCGGCATAAATTCCCTTCGAAGGATTAGCTTCTTTATTGCGACTGTCGTAAGTGACACCACCTCTGATATAAGGATGCAGTCCACCATTTTTCTCGTCTTTTTTAATAATACTCCAATCGACGTATTTTTCATACAAACCTTTAATCGTATCAGGTAAAACATTTTCGGGCTTTTTCCCTTTATTCAACATGGCAATATCGACTACATCAATATTATAATAAAGAAGACCTATACCCACATTCCATTTCCAACGATGGTGTATTGTCCCCTGTATATCTGCAGCAAAACGAAAGAGGTTGCGTTTATATTTATAAAAAGCCCTTGATTTATACCCTTCATCAACCGTATATTTCTTTGAGTTTCGCCAAATATCATTATAAACGGATTGATAGCCGTTATATCCGAAGAAATCACACATTGCATCGGGTAAAAAAGAAACATCGACCGTTAACCGATGTTTTGGAATCAAGTATTTAGAATCATAGAAAAAGCGAAACAATCCATAATTTTTTGTAGTATATGCAGCCTCTACATAAAAAGAATGCAAATATTCAGGATAGGTCGAACCATCACCGTAGTAATAAACATTTGCCAAAGCGCCAAATTGAAATCCCAAATCGGCATCGTAGGCAATACTGGGTAGAGCACCGAAAGTCCAACCGGTTTTTATTTTCTTTTTCTCATCCATGCCTCTTAAGGTATCTATTTGGGCATATGAAAAATAAACAAACATTAAAAGAAAAGAAAGGATGATTGATTTAAGATGATTTTTCATATATGCTTTTTGTTTATATGTGTAAGAAATTATTTCTTTTCATCGATAGAAATCAAACGATATTTCTTTGTTCCCATTCCTAAGGTTTCGGCATAATTAATTTGGTGTTTACCGCTCACGGAATTCACTTTCATAAAAGCATCATCGCAAGCATGCGCTTGGTCAACCAGATTATGAGCAGCTGCTTCGATAGCCACAATATCGGTAGAAGCTAAAATGCCTATATCCCTAATAAAGGGGTTTTCGGGATTACTGCTGCAATCACAACTGGGAGATACATTAATAATAATATTGAAATAAACGGAATTTTTATATTCTGTTGTTGTTTTAGCATATTCAACCAAACGTTCCAGGAAAAGTTGCTTTTTCTGCAAGTCTTCCGCATTCACAATGGCACCTGCCGGACAAACACTCACGCATTTACCACAGGCTATGCATTTGTTGCGGTCGATCATGACCGGATTAAGCGTAATGGCATTGGCCGGACATTGAGGAACACACGCTGCACATTTGATGCATTTTTGATTATTCGTCGTTGGATAATCATTAAAATGCATGGCTTTTTTCCCTTCGGGCGTTGCCATTCCCATGGAAGCATTTTTTATACATCCTCCGAAACCAGCACTACCATGTCCTTTAAAATGACTGAAATAAATAATAGTTTCGTAATTATCAATATTCTTTCCGATTCGTGCTTTTTTAAAATTCCGTCCACCTACAACATCCAATTCCAATGTACCGGCATCATCTAATATGTCGATAGGAGCAAAAGTAAATCCGTGATCTTTGGCTAATTGAATATGGGTATCGGTATTCCGACGTTTGCCGGTATAGGCAACATTGGTCTCAATTAAAGTAGCGTTTAACGATTTGCATAGTTTTTCAACCATGGATGCAGGAACAAAATAGGCATTTCCTTCTTCACCGAAATGTACTTTAATTCCTACTTTTCCTTTTACATTATCTTGAACATAGGAAAACAATTTCATGACAGCTTCTGGAGATATTTCGCGTGTAAAATACACATTGGCACTGTCGGTTTGTGCATGAACATAAATTGTTAGGTAGAAAAAAAGAGAAAAAGAGAAAAAGATTTTTTTTATCATATAAATAATTTAAAAAAGGTATACAAAAGAACCCCTAAATAAGTTCCTACGGCATAACCCACCAAACCAATAACTATGCCACTAATCAACACTTTTTTATTTTTCATGGCACCGACTATCGGCGGGATGAAAGGCGGGGAACAAAGCAATCCCACATGGGCAACGGTGAATAAATCGCCGGGCACCTTGGTGATGCGTGAAAAAATGATATGTATAATAACAGAAACAAACATAACATAAAGAACAAACAATCCGATATTAACCGCCGACATATTGATACTGTAAATATCAAATTGCGAAGCTACAACCACACTAAACATTAAAATAAAAAACATACCCAACTCAAATGTTTTCGGTAATTGACGTATTTTCTTAAAAAAAGAGGCAGCGATGGCCAATGTGGTAATCGTTAAAATAATAACCAATTCATTCAATTTGCCAAGCATAAGTATGGATAAACCCGCTCCGAAACCTAAAAAAACGATGGAAACCAATAATCCCAACATCATACGTGGAAATACTTTTTGATTGGTCATTCCTCCGTAGTTTTCAATGCCGTTGGTTTCTATTTCGCTTAATTCGGTGTTTTCAAGTGTAGTTGATTTGTCTTCAAAGGGAAGCAGTTTTCTAAAAAACCTATATCCGCCTGCTACAAGGAACATGATTAAAGGAAAGGTTACCAACATCTCGAAAGTATAAGTCAGCGCTATGGTTGTAGGATTAACATTCAAGGCTGCACCTAAGGCATAAAAATTCATGGTTCCTCCCGTATATATAGAAGTCATCATGGCCGCAATTTTATCTAATTCATTGATACCTGAATATCTAAAAATAAAAAAAGCAGATATAACTGCAACAATGATTGAAATGACGCCTCCGATTAAGGCCGCAATGGTTTTAGGTAAAGACTTAGTCCATAGCTTAAAATCACAATTAAACAACATCAGGGGAATAGCAATGGGAACCGTTAGGTTTTGAATCCATGATTGGATAGATTTCATCGATTCGGCTTCAATGCCTTCTCCAACCGGAATCAATCCAAATAAGGCTAAAACAACACCTATTGCATAAGCTATGATTACCGTTCCTACTTGTCGGGCTATTTTATAACGTTTAAATAAAAAAATAATTAATAATGGGGTAAGAATATAAATTAAACATATAACTTCTACTGGCATAAACAATATCTTTAAATTTATAATAATATGTTAGTATTAAATACTGATACGTTAATTATTCATGCAAAAGTAAATAAAAAATAAGTACAAAATAAGTAATTTTATTCCTGATAAAATTTGCCTTGCCAGGTGTTTAGTTCTTCCAATTTTCTTTCAATCATCTGCAATAATTGA
The DNA here is from genome assembly GCA_002411545.1 of Bacteroidales bacterium UBA5266. Lineage (GTDB taxonomy): Bacteria > Bacteroidota > Bacteroidia > Bacteroidales > WCHB1-69 > UBA5266. Next base: position 9,196 of record DHTG01000062.1, read on the forward strand.
TAGTTTCTGATTAAATTCCAGCCGTTTACATATAAATATCGAGGAGGAACTTCTCCGGCAAAACGTTCAATCATAATATTTGGATGCAAGTCTTCAATAAATTCAATCATAAATTGAACATACTCCTGCAATTCAAATAAATGAAAATCCTTTGGATGTTTTAGATAATGCATTGCCATGGGAGTATTTTTGATGATTTGCAATTGATGAAATTTTAATGTGTGTATAGGTAATTGAGATATGATTTTCGGCCAAGTCAACCATGTTTCTTTGGTTTCGCCGGGAAGGCCGATGATAAAATGAGCTCCGGCTCGTACGCCCATTTTATGTGTTAACTCCAACGCTTTTACCGATGCTTCAAAATTATGACCACGATTAATAGCTTGCAAGGTTTTATCGTTACAACTTTCTATTCCATATTCAATAAGAACATATTTTGTTTCTGCCAAATGAGCAAAATAATCTAATTTTTCCTCATCGATGCAATCGGGACGTGTTCCTATAATGAGTCCTATGATATTTTCATTTTCCAAAGCCTGATTATAGATACGTTTTAAGGTATCTAAATCAGCATACGTATTTGAATATGCCTGAAAGTAAGCCAAGTATTTATTTGCTCTACGATATCGATTCCGGTGAAATGCTATACCTTCTTCGATTTGTTGAGCTATACTTTTCTGGGGTTGACAATAGGAAGGATTAAATGCGGCATTATCACAAAAACTACAACCACCTGCACTTAAAGTACCGTCACGATTGGGGCAAGAGAAACCTGCATGAATACTTATTTTTTGTACCCGTTGGCCGAATAAAGATTTAAGATATGCTGCATAGGCATTATATCTACGTGAGTGCTTCCAAGGATATATCATAGGTTATCCTATTCGTTTTGTAAATGCAAACAGATTCTTTCAGGTTGAATCTTCTTTACATTATCCGAAAATTTATGTTTTCCCTGTATATATTCAATAATTTGCTGTTTTTGAAAACAAATATTATTGTATTTCTTCTGGTAAGAAGATGCCATTTTCTGATAATCGATGATAATCTTTTTAGAAGTTAATTCAAGCGGCAATAATGACAAGCCTTTGTCTTCGAACGTAACAATTAACACCGAATCGGAAAGAGATACTAAGCTCTTATCTTCGGGCAAATTTGTCAAAACAACTTTCAAGGAATAAGATGCGGAGTAGTTTGTCGACAATTTAACCGCAAACAAAGCAAACAATGCCAGTATCCAACAAGTTAACAATACGGCATAGTTTCTTTGTCCGGATGATTTTCTTGCCATCTGCAGTATAAATTATTTTGCGGTAGAAGTTCCTACATCAGCAACATTTTGCGCAATAGCACTTTTTTCAACTTTTAATTTAGTAGCACCTTCCACTTCAATCACAACTGTATTTCCTTCAATTTCAAGGATTTTTCCATGTATACCACCAATTGTGATAATTTTATCTCCTCTTTTTAAGTTTTCTCTGAATCGTTGAGCTTCTTTATTTTTCTTAGTTTGTGGACGTATCATAAAAAAATAAAAAACTACAATTATTAAAGCAAGAAAAATAAAGGTTTGAACAGTACTTCCTTTACCACCACCTTCCGCTGTTTGTTGAGCAAATAAAACAATGTTTAATAAATTCATAAATCAATTATTAGAGTTATCATTAAGGTAATTCAACGTTTGCAGTAAACCATAATTTAGTTTCTGCTGGATATGTATTAGCTTGTACAGCTACTTGTTTGCGCAGTAATCCTTTGTTATTTTCTGTATTTAAACGAACGGTAATAAAACCACTATCACCCGGTTTGACGGGTGTTTTTGTGAATTGAGCTACCGTACAACCACAACCCGGAACTACTGTTGAAATGATTAAATTAGCTTTTCCAATGTTTTTGAATTTATAGGTAAAACTAACTTGTTCTCCTTGTTTCAACGTTCCAAAATTATGCTCAATACGTTCAAATTCAAATTTTGGCATAGCAGGTTCTTTTTTAGAAATTTCTGCTGTGGCCGGTATGTGAATCAAATCTGTCGATATTTCATTATTGTCCTTTCTTGAACAACTGATTACAACAAAGAATAACAACAATATATATATAAACTGAATGTTAAATCGATGCATTTTTATTATATTTTTTATGTGCAAAAGTAGAAAAAATTTAGCTATCATATTCCATATTTCATCAAATATTAAAAACAAAGCATCTTCTCGAATAATTATATCCTAATTATCAAGTGTTTTGCAATAAATGCAATCCTATTCCACAATGTAAACAACGCTTTGTATTACAATATTTCTTCTTTAATTGAATCAATGCCTGTGAATGAAAAGCATTCGTAAAATCATTGCGTAGAGAAGAAAACACTTTGGTGATTTTATGTTTTTCAAAGGGCAATTCTTCATAAAAAGCAATGGCTTTATCTTTCAGGATTTGATTTTGTTTTACATTACCCAATTGATACATATAAGGCAAAATCGCATTAATAATTAATGTATTAATAGCAGTTTTACCCAATCCCTTTTGTTTTCTTTGTGTTGGCACGCCAAATAAATAATGATTTTCCCAATAAGAACTAATTTTAACCTGAAAGTAAGACTGTATGACTTTTACGGATTCTGCTTCTATGATTTTTGACAGCAATGCTGACGATTGATTAATCAAAGCAGCAAGTTGAGCCAAACGCTGAGTAGGAAATCCCGACGGATAGGTCTTTGCAAACTTCCACATCTCATTTGTACATATAGGATGTAATGAAAGTTTATTTTTCAAAAAAATATATTCATCTTGTAAACTTTTAGAATATTCATCTTGAAATCCAGAGGACAATAAATCAGCTTGACCAAACAACATCGCTTCTAACTGAAATAAATTATTTTTATGTTTAGCTAAATAGTTTAATGGAGTAGATTTTGCTAATAAACGAAAAGGGAAATTATTGATGTTAAATCCAAAATAATAGGATAAAAACACATAAAAAGCTTCTTCTTGATTTTGATTGCATGAATGCAAGAGTTGCGTGACATAAGCTGCTTTCTCTTCCAATCGATCCATCAATAACCTATCTAACCAAGCATATAAACGAAAGGAATCTACTTGAGCAAATTGTTTACCACAAGCAATATAATCTGCAGATTGCATAAAGGATTGATACATTTTAATTATTCTTTGCGGAATCAAAGGTTTAAGCTCTAATGTAGGAATTTTACAATCATTTGAAGCATAAACATCTTTATCATATTCATAAACCACATGTAAAATAACATTATTATACTCATCGTTTTTTTGATGATGATGTTTATTCCAATCGGAAGCTTTCACATGAATTTCGACACATCCTACCCAAAGAATATTATTCCATTTTATTTTCGCCTCTGAAAAATCCGGACCACTGTTTTGATTGGGCAATCCCACCGACAATATTTGCAGTTTTTCTCCGTCAGTGGTATAAGAATCATTAATATCAAACAATTTATGATTCCAAATATAATGTAATAGTTTTTCATCCATAATATTAATTGCAAAAAAAGGCTACCCTCACGGCAGCCTTTTATTTTCATAACCTAGCTTTTTTTAGTTAGCCGGAGCTGCTTCTTCTACTGGAGCT
>DHTG01000062.1:13050-29621 GCA_002411545.1 Bacteroidales bacterium UBA5266
TTCTTCTGCTGGTTTTTGTTGGCAGGATACAAATACCATTCCTGCTACAACTAATAATGCCATTAATTTCTTCATACTAGTATAAAATTAAATTGTTAAAAAAATTTTTAAATATGTGATGCAAAAATATTATTTTATTCTTTAATAACATAGGGAAAAACAAAAAAAAACAAAAAATTATTTTAATCGACCTAATGTACTATTATTCTGTGTTTTATAATTAATATTCGCAATACAGTTCTGATTCTTTTTAGCTTATTGTATGTTGATTTGGGTAAAAAATGGAAGTAAAAAACAAAAACTTCGCATAAATATTATTTTAACAACGACTTTATCTCATTTAATTTCATCAAAGCTTCTACCGGAGTTAATGCATCAATGTTAATACGTAAAATATCATCTTTAATTTGCATTAAAAGAGGATCATCCAAAGTAATAAAGCTTAATTGCATTGCATCGATTTTCTTAGATTTTGTTAGTTTTTTATTTAAATCTTCGTGTTCAGAAGTTTCCAGTTTTTTCAATATTTCATTGGCTCTTTTCAATACTTCGGATGGCATGCCGGCCATGCGAGCTACATGTATTCCAAAACTATGTTCTGTCCCTCCATGGGTTAATTTTCGAAGAAAAATAACTTTATTGCTAATTTCTTTTACGGTTACGTGAAAATTTTTAATTCTTTCCATGCTTTGTGCCATTTGATTTAACTCATGATAATGAGTAGCAAACAGCACTTTGGCGCGATATAAAGGATGCTCGTGTAAATATTCAGCAATTGACCAAGCTATTGAAATTCCGTCATAAGTACTTGTCCCTCTGCCAATTTCGTCTAATAAAATCAAACTTCTATTGGAAATATTATTTAGAATACTGGCTGTTTCATTCATTTCAATCATAAAAGTTGATTCACCGGAGGAAATATTATCAGAGGCTCCAACACGGGTAAATATTTTATCAACAATACCTATTCTTGCTGCTTCTGCAGGAACAAATGATCCGATTTGGGCCATTAAGACGATTAAGGCCGTTTGACGTAGTAAAGCCGATTTTCCTGACATATTAGGGCCCGTGATAATAATAATTTGCTGTTTTTCATTATCTAGATACATATCATTGGCAACATATTTCTCCCCAAGTGGCAATTGTGTTTCTATGACCGGATGACGGCCATTTTTAATATCTATAACAAATGATTCATTTATTTCAGGTTTAACATAATTATGTTCTATGGCTATACGCGAAAAAGAAAGCAATACATCCAATCGAGCCATTAATTGTGCATTTAACTGTATGGGTTTGATATAATCGAGCATACTTACAATTAGTTCGTTAAATATTTTTTCTTCTAATGCAAGTATTTTTTCTTCCGCACCGAGTATTTTCAACTCATATTCTTTCAACTCTTGGGTTACATAACGTTCCGCATTGGTTAAAGTCTGTTTTCTTATCCAATAATCAGGAACTTTATCTTTATGAGTATTAGTAACCTCCAAATAATAACCAAACACATTATTATAGCCTATCTTTAATGAGTTTATGCCGGTTTTTTGAATTTCTTCTTTTTGTATTTTCAATAAATAGTCTTTCCCTGAAAAGGAAATATTGCGTAATTCATCTAATTCCTGATTTACTCCTTCTTTAATTACGCTTCCTTTATGAATTAAGACCGGAGCTTCAGGATTAAGTATACGTTCAATCATATGACGTATACTAATACATGGATTTATTTGTTCGGATATTTTTTTTAATGACTGATTATCACTTTTATTACACAATATTTTAATCTGTTCAACGGCACACAACGACTTTTGAATTTGGACTACTTCACGAGGGGAAATTCTGGATATAGCTACTTTCGAAATCAATCTTTCCAAATCACCTATCAATTTAATTTGGTCTCCAAGTGTTTCTGACAAGTCAGCATCTTTGATAAATAAATCAACGATTTTGTGTCGTTCTTCAATCAATATTTTGTCTCTCAAGGGTAATAAAAGCCATTTTCGTAACATGCGCGAACCCATGGGCGATATGGTTTTATCCAACACATGTAATAAGGTAACTGCATTTTCAAAAGGAGAATCCAATAATTCTAAATTACGTATGGTAAATTGATCCAACCAAACATAATGATCTTCTTCAATACGAGTAAGTTTTGTAATATGACTTACATTCGTATGTTGTGTTTCGAATAAATAATGCAAAGCCGCTCCGGCAGCGACCAAAGCATGAGTTAAATTTTCAACACCAAAACCTTTGAAAGATTGTATTTGAAAATGTTTTAGTAAAAGATCATGAGAAAAGTCAAGGGTAAACACCCAATCATCGAAAGTAGAACAAAAAAAATGTTCTCCAAACGATTGCTTAAAGACTTGCATTTTACTTTTTTCTACTATAACCTCCGTTGGTTTAAAACTTTGCAATAACTTATCGATATAATCAACATTTCCTTGAGCAACGTAAAATTCACCGGTAGATACATCTAAAAAAGCTATCCCTGCTGATTGCTGACACAAATGAATTCCTGCCAAAAAATTATTTTGACGTGTTTCTAAAACCTTGTCGTTATAAGAAACACCAGGTGTAACTAATTCTGTAACCCCTCTTTTAACGATAGTTTTGGCTAGTTTCGGATCTTCTAATTGATCACAAATCGCTACACGTAGTCCGGCTCTTACTAATTTAGGCAAATAAGTATCTAAGGCATGATGCGGAAAACCAGCCAATTCAATATGTGAAGCAGAACCGTTTGCTCGTCGTGTTAACACAATATCCAATATTTTAGAGGCACGAATAGCATCTTCTCCAAAGGTTTCATAAAAATCACCAACGCGAAACAATAACAAAGCATCAGGATATTGAGCTTTGAATGAATTATATTGCTTCATTAAAGGGGTTTCTCCTCCCGATTTTTTAGGTTCTCGAGTCTTCAATTATAATAATATTTAATGTATTTATTGGTGCAAAAATAGCATTTTTTATATTGTCCTTTGTGGCATAATTCTCATTTTTTCTGTCAAAATAGATTAAATTTCATAAAAAAAAGAATTCTTTTAACTTTCGTTAAAAAAAAAGATTTATCTTTGCACAAGTTTTATCATTTAAAATTTGGCATAAGAATTGATAACTAAAATAAATTAGAAGTATAAATTTAATAATTAAAAAATGAAAAAGATAATATTATCTGTAGCTTTCATGGCATTTATTTTCAGTATAAATGCTCAGGTTGGAATTAAACCTACTGACGAAAAAACTCCAAACACTCCTAAAAATAAGGCAAAAGACATTATGCCTCAAGATTTAGCAACCCCTATTCAAAAAGCATATGAAGATGGAAAAGTAGCTTATTGGGGGCATGCTTACTTATCCTATTTAATGGCAAACTACACTTCCTTTTTCGTAAACGACAATCGTACTACCTTAACCATGGTTCCCGACACATGTTTAAGAATCTATACGGACAATGAAGATGCTGGTTCAGGATGGGTGTTCGGATTAGGTGCTTCTTTCGACCCTTATTCAGAATCTTTCGACCCTAATTTCGAAAAGGGACTATTCAACAACCCTAAAAATTATTTTTATGCTTATAAATTAGATACCTTAATGTTAAGGACTATCTATATAAACGGAAAAGGATACAATCCCAACAGTCCGGATACTCTACGTTTATACGTTGCCAGTTATCCTGTTTACACCAAAGTAGGAGCCGGCACTGATTTTTATACCGTTAGATTTGGCCAATCAAGCGATTCTTCTTATTTAGCCCCTATCATTAAAGTTACTTCTATGGGTAATCCCAAAGGTGGCGCTATTGAACCGGTTATTAACAACACCCGTATTATTGATTATGTATTGACCGAAGAAGATTTTTCCGATGACACCCTCATTGATGGAAGAACTTCTCATTTCTATAAAAACACTGTGATTCCATTGACATACAACGGTGTTACTCAAAATGGTTTTGAAGTTCCTTATGGAAACGTACTGTTTACTATGTTTAAATTCGTCCCCGGATTTGATTACGAAATGGGAGATACCCTTTATCATGGCTTAACCGATCCTCTAAATCCCGGTTATTATGATGCAGGTTACCCAATCTATACCAGCAATATTTTCAGAATCGCTGTTTTTAATTCAGAAAGCGATTATAAAACTTTCGCTGACCCATTTGGGTATAACTGCGGTTATTACGAAAGCAAATTTTTACATTATCAATTATATGAAGATCCGGGCGAAGGATATATCAGCAACAATACCATCTTCTATCCCATGTATGGAAGCGGCATTAATTTATTACCGGAAATTGCCTTTTTCATGAGTGTTGATTCTGCATTAGGTGATACCATCGATGTGAACGTTGTAGAAGCAAATGACATTGTATCAAACATCTATCCTAATCCATCGAAAGATCAACTATTTGTTGAATTGAAAAACGAAGGAAAAGCTTCTATTCAATTGTTTAACATTCTTGGTCAAGAGGTAAAAAACATTTCCACTTTAGACAATAAAACACAAGTAAATGTTTCCGACCTAAAAGCCGGTATATATATTGTTAGAGTAAAACAAAACAACAAAGTATTTACTTCAAAAATAACTATCCAATAAGGATTTAAATACTATTTTAAACTATAAAAGACTGTCGGTAATTCGACAGTCTTTTTTGTTTTTCTTCTCAGCTTACATACAATAAAACCTAGATTTATATGTTATAATGATGTTAATAATAAAAAATAATGAGTAATACATATCATTCTCCTGGACGTTTTTCCATTCTTCCTCCGATTGTTAAAAACTTACTAATAATCAACATCCTTTGCTTTCTCGCTACTATAGTTTTAAAAAGCACTTTTTCCATCGATTTGTATAAGTTATTGGGATTACATTATTTTCAATCTGATATTTTTTCTCCTTATCAGTTTATCACTTATATGTTTATGCATGGTAGCTTCGAACATTTATTCTTTAATATGTTTGCTTTATGGATGTTTGGTTCAACCATAGAAAATGTATGGGGAAGCAAACGATTTATTATTTTTTATTTGATAACCGGAATTGGTGCTGCTCTGACTCATTACTTAATTATCCATCTTCAACTTTCAACGGATATAGCCTTACTGGAAGCAAGCATTCAATCACCCGATATAGTTACTCTTCAAGCATTGATTAAAAACCATCAGTTTCATATAAATCAATACTCAGGCGACATTTGGAATCAATTTCTATTGTTTCAAGAAAACGTACATGCCTTACAATTCGCCCCTTCTAATGTAGAGGCGATGGAACAAATCAATGATTTTTTAAATAATTACCTCAACTATTACGTGAGCCTACCCAATGTGGTGGGAGCATCGGGCTCCATTTACGGTTTGTTGCTTGCCTTTGGCATATTATTCCCCAATGCTATGATTTACATTTACTTTCTGTTTCCTATGAAAGCTAAATGGTTTGTAATTATTTTTGGCGTTATTGAACTAATTTCGGGTATTTTTGGCAGTGGAGATGGAGTGGCTCACTTTGCTCACTTAGGTGGTATGATTTTTGGATTATTATTGATATTGTTATGGAGAAAAAAATCAAATTCACCTTACCAACAATAGATTATGAGAAGTTACAGACAAAATTTTAAGTATCCGAATGTTAATTTAGGATTCAAACTAAAAAGATTTATTAAAAATCCATCTCCACTACATAGACTTATTGTCATTAATATAGTAGTATATTTTGGCATATTATGCTTAAAACTCTTCTTTAATTTTGTTGGATTTTTATTTTTAAAGGACCATACATTCATTTTTCAAGAATTTGTATCTACCTGGTTGTGTGTGCCTGCCGATTTACTCAAATTAGCTCTTAAACCCTGGACTCTTTTCACAAGCATTTTCCTTCATATGGATTTTTTTCATATCTTTTTTAATATGATTATGTTATGGTTTAGTGGTAGTATTTTTTTATATTACTTCCGTCCAAAATCTTTATATACCGTATACATCCTGGGAGGCATCATTGGAAACCTGCTTTTTATTTTGTCGTATAACTATTTTCCCGTCTTTGAAGCCGTGACAAGCCATGCCGTTGCATTGGGTGCTTCAGGAGGTGTCTTGGCTATATTGATTGCTGCTGCGACTAAAGCGCCTAATCAACAACTAAATTTGCTTTTTTTTGGAAACATTTCTTTAAAATGGATAGCCATTGTTTTTGTAATCTTAGATATCATAAGTATTCCTCGTGGTAATTCAGGTGGTCATTTTGCCCATTTAGGGGGAGCTCTTTTTGGATTTCTATTTGCTTATCTTCCTAAAAATCCGATTCGTAAACCTGTATTCACTTTTCATATACCCACCATTAAATCCAAACCAAAAGCTCAAAGACCCAAAACAGACGAACAATATAACCGCGACCGTGCTGAACAAAGAAAAAAAGTAGATGAAATACTAGATAAAGTAGCAAAATCCGGTTATCAAAACCTGACAAAGGAAGAAAAAGATTTCTTATTTACTGCCAGCCGTAATAAAAATTTATAATATGAAAAAAAATTCTTTTTCACTGATAAATTTTGTCTTCTACATAATTAATATCATAGGATGTATTCTCTTGTTATTTTCTTACTTAGCCAACTTCATTACACCCGACAAATTCACCTTTGCGGCTTATTGTGGTATGTTATATCCTTATCTTTTAGCAACAAACACATTCTTTGTTATTTATTGGGCTTTACAACGTAAACGTTTTGCATTCTTGTCTTTAATAGGTATATTGATTGGATATACTTTTATTCCTCGACTCTATCCCTTTAACAATCAACATTCAAAAAACAACGATTCAAACTTCGTTAAAATTCTATCTTACAATGTACATGTATTTGGAATCTATGAAGGAAACAATACCTATAAAGACAGTATTATTTCTTTTATTGCTGAACAACAACCCGATATTCTTTGCTTTCAAGAATATTTTCAAGACAATAAAACCTATAAACACGACAGTATTTTTAAAAGCATACTTCAAACAAAACACAAATATCTGGAACTTGATGGAGATAATCATAAAATCGGTTTAGCTGTCTTTTCCAAATATCCCATCATTCACGCCGAAACGCTTAATTTTCAAGACTCATCGAACAATAAAGCTGTATTAAGTGATATATGTATAGCTAATGATACGTTTCGGGTTTATAACATTCACTTCCAATCTATTAATTTTGAAAAAGAAGATTATCTATTTACTTCAAAATTCTCAACCAAGGAAATTAACATGAAAAGCGAAGAGATGCAATCCGGGTCTAAACGCATCTTAAAAAAACTGAAGCAAGGATATGTGGTTCGCAGCGAACAAGTAAAACAAATTGTTGAACACATCAAGAGCTCGCCATATCCCGTCGTGGTTTGTGGCGACTTTAATGACATTCCCTGGTCGTATACCTATCAACAAATTAGCAAACTGTTAACCGATGCCTTTGTAAGTAGTGGAAAAGGATTTGGAAATACTTTCTTTATAAATAATAGATACCCCTTTCGAATTGATTTTATCTTTTACAATGAACGTACATTTCAAGCTTTCGACTTTAAAGTACATCATATAAAATATTCTGATCATCTGCCTATACACACTTTATTAAAGTCAATAGAAGTAAAATAATTACTAAATTTCGTCAACCAGTATATCCATTGATTGATACAAGCCAAATCGCAAAAAGAGTGCTCTATCAAATCGGGGATTCATCGTTCTCTTATAATGATATAATCTTACCTTTTGAAGAAATCGTAAGAAATACTTACGGTAGTTCCAGGCTAAACGAGCCGACAAAGGCAATGTAAGTAAATAAATAAAAGCTATTAACAAGGAGTGGGTAAATACTAAACACAATACAAAATAAAGGATATACAAAATAGGAATCAATAGTAGAGCATTTAGTCCGATAAATACAGAAGGGTGTAACAATTTATCTTTGATCTTACGATTGATTAGTTTAGGTGCATGATAGGGAATGATGTGATGCAACAAACCATATATAAAAATAGGGAAAGTCAATATCAACACTATCGACGAACTTAACAGTTTTGAAATACGAATCGTTCGGTTTATCATACCATCCTCAACCTTTAATTCTTCCAATTCTTTTTTATAATGGAATGCATCAGCATATAAATTTTTTACGAAATCTTCTCGTTGCACATATGCTTTCTTTAAGATTGCTACCAAAGCTTGGTCTGTTTTTAGTTTAAGAGGCAATATGTTGGGATTACCATGTTTATCATACGCAAACTTTTTACCGTAGGTCTTCAATAAAAAGTAAATAGCATCATAATTTTCTTCGTCTTCAATATTTAGCATCAACGATTCTACTTGAGCCCGCACCATATCATTTACTTTCATTTGAGCCTCTCTGGGCTGTACTTTGTACAATTCATAATACGGCTTGAGAGATATAGGTTTGCCGTAAATCTGGAGCATATCTTCTTGCATATGAAAATAATCACTATAATGATTTGCCGACGGTAAAATAAACACCTCTTTTTCGAAATTTGAATCTTCAGCGGCTCCAAAGGCTAAACGTGTATATGATAGATAAAACCTTCCTAAAAAATGACGATCTTGATGCATGGCTTCGGGATATAAAACCACTGTATTTCCGCGACTAATAAACGCTTCTATGTTTGAAAAAACAGATAAATTTTGCTTTACATTTTCCATTCCATCGCGTTGTCGGTAAACGGGTAATACACCGGCAAAAGACAAAAATTTAGCCGCAAAGGGATTTTTAAACACATCGGCACGTGCCATGAAATGTGGACGTCTGATTTTCATCGAATACAATATCGCCATTGCATCATTCAACGAATTTTGATGATTGCTTACGATGATTAAAGGGGTATCTGAAGAAGGTATGTTTTTTGTATTTAAGTAATATGTTTTTCTATAATACAAAAAATCAATATTAAATTTTGTGATAAAATATAATATTTTATACAAAAGGGGTATACGTTGCCTTTGTTTCATACATTTTTTATTAAAAAGGAATAAAGGCTTGTAAACTTTAATTAAGATCACAAACCTTTATCTGTTTTTTGTAGTCAGTAGGGGAATCGAACCCCTGTTGCAAGGATGAAAACCTTGTGTCCTAACCCCTAGACGAACTGACCTTAACGTTTTCAAAAATCTGTGCAAAAGTAAAAAAAAAAACAATATGTATTCCTCTTTTTGAAAAATATTTCTTTAATTTGTATCTGCTTGAAATCTAAATCCTAAACGTTTTGCTGTGCGTATAGGAATGCGTTGATTATTGATTTCTACCATATCGTGCACACTGATTTCTTTCACCGCTTCATAAGGAGGAACCAACAAATCGAAATTAATAGTATACTGCATGGCCGATTCGAGTATCATCAGTGCTGCTTTTTCATCAAACACATTCGTACCGAAATTATTGTATAATTGTCCTATTTCTCGTTTGCCATCGATATAGTAATGATTGTCGTTGTTAACAAATACTCTGCCAATCAAATAACCCAAATCGTTATAACGTTGATAAAACAATGAATCCGTCAGGAAATTGTAAATACTGATTTGACCACAATAAGCCCGATTTTTATCTTCTTTAATATAAGCCGTTTTCATCACCTCATGGTCGCGATTAAAGGCAAACACATTACTATGCAACATAAATAACAATATGTCGCTGCCAAATTGAAGATAAAAACTTTGGGTATGTTTATTCTCAAACAACACACAGACCTCGGAATCGGGATACTCCTCTTTAAATATTTTTTCGAAATTCTGTGCATGGAACTTAAAATGATAAAAGGCTTTTTCGGCTTTTTTGGATACCGAAATTTTCAATATACTTTTTGTGTGTAATTGATTACATATCTGTTGTGTCGACTCTTGTTTCATCTTATATACTTTTACTTTATATCGGTATTAATTGCATATGCCGAACCCTATTCCCTTTTCATTACATAAAAAGATCGGTGTCGGATTTTTTTGCAAAGATACATTATTTTTGTGTTTGAGCAAAATCTTTTCTCAACAGTAGCAACAGTGTTTCCCCTATCGTGGAAACCCTAATTCCGACGGAATCCAAATAGCAAAAAAAGTATGAAGCTTTTACCCTAACAGGATGTAACAAGATAATTTTTTATGTACCTTTGCTCTTTACAATAATGACATATAAAGATCAATCAATAAAAATAATAATACAATGGAAATCAACAGTTTTTTATCAAGACATGTAGGCCCCAAACCCGAAGAAGTAAACAAAATGTTAGCCTGTATCGGCGTTTCATCCCTCGATGAATTAATCGATCAAACCATTCCTTCAAAAATACGTTTGAAAGAACCTCTTTCGGTTGGGGATGCTATGAGTGAACATGCTTATTTAAATCATATTAAATCCTTAGCACAAAAGAATAAGATTTTCAAAACCTATATCGGCATGGGGTATTACAATACCATAACCCCTGCGGTTATTTTACGAAATATTTTAGAGAACCCGGGCTGGTATACATCCTATACCCCCTATCAAGCTGAGATATCACAAGGACGTTTGGAAGCCCTCTTGATGTATCAAACCATGATTTCCGATATGACCAAACTTCCTTTGGCCAATGCCTCTTTGCTTGACGAAGCTACTTCGGCCGCTGAAGCAATGATTATGTTTTTCAATGCTCGCAGTCGCGAGATGCAAAAAAACGGTGCCAATCAATTCTTTGTATCTGAAAACGTATTCCCGCAAACCTTGAGTGTGATGCAAACACGTGCTAAAGCTTTGAATATCGAAATCATTGTCGGCAATCATGAAAACTTTACTTTTACCAACAAAGTATTTGGTGTATTCATTCAATATCCTGACCAATGGGGCGAAGTAAAAGACTATAGTGATTTCGTTGCCAAATCCAAAGCTAACGGGAGCTTCATCCTTGTTGCCTCCGATTTGATGGCCTTAGCATTATTAACACCTCCGGGAGAATGGGGTGCTGATTGTGTAGTGGGTTCTTCTCAACGTTTTGGACTTCCCATGGGTTTCGGCGGACCTACCACCGGTTTCTTTGCCTGCAAAGAAGACTTCAAACGTCAAATGCCCGGTCGTATTATCGGTATTACTATTGATGCACAAGGAAAAAGAGCTTTACGTATGGCATTGCAAACACGTGAACAACATATAAAACGCGAAAAAGCAACCTCTAACATCTGTACTGCTTCAGCACTCATGGCTATTATGTCGGGAATGTATGCCGCTTATCACGGACAAAAAGGCATAGCAAATATTGCAATGCGCATCAATAGAATCACAGCTGTATTGAATCAAGAAATTCAAAAAATTGGTTATAAACAATTCAACACCTATTTCTTTGACACATTATGCATACAATCGCCCGTTAAAACGGATGTTATTCGCAAAATAGCTGAAGAAAATAAAATCAACTTCCGTTATATCTGCGACGAATGCATAGGCATCAGTATCGACGAAACCACTACTCTCGACGATGCAAACAACATCTTAAAAGTATTGGCACAAGCTGCCGGTAAAACATTCAGTCCTATTGTTTGCTCCGGTAATTGCAAAACCCTCGACTTCCCTGCTTCTTTAAAAAGAACCTCTCCTTACTTAACACAAACTATTTTTAACAGCTATCATTCCGAAACCGAAATGATGCGTTATATCAAAAAATTAGAAATAAAAGATTTATCTTTAAACAGAGCTATGATACCTCTCGGATCTTGCACGATGAAGCTTAATGCTGCTGCCGAGATGTTTCCTATCAGCTGGCCTGAATTCGGTGCCATACATCCTTTTGTTCCTTCCAATCAAGCTGAGGGATATCTCGAAATGATTCATAATCTCGAAAAAGATTTGGCTGACATTACAGGCTTTGCCGGCATTTCGCTTCAACCGCAATCCGGCGCATCGGGTGAACATAGCGGTTTGATAGTGATTCGTAACTACTTTCACGACAAAGGAGAAGCCCATCGCAATGTGTGTTTGATACCATCATCCGCTCACGGTACCAATCCCGCATCGGCAGCCATGGCAGGCATGAAGATAATAGTGATCAAAGCCACACCCAGCGGCGAAATCGACATCGACGATTTAAAAGCAAAAGCCGAAGAAAACAAAGACTATCTGGCTTGCTTAATGATAACCTACCCTTCCACACACGGAGTGTTTGAAGAAGAAATCTTACACATCATCGACATCATTCACGCCAACGGCGGATTGGTGTATATGGACGGCGCCAATATGAATGCACAAGTAGGACTCACCAGTCCCGGCCACATGGGAGCCGATGTATGCCATTTGAATTTACACAAAACCTTTGCTATGCCTCACGGCGGTGGCGGCCCTGGCGTAGGACCCATTGGCGTTTCAGAAAAACTGCTCGACTTCCTTCCCTCTCATCCCCTTGTTAAAGTCGGCGGTAACAAAGGCGATGCCGTTTCTGCAGCTCCCTATGGTTACTCTCTGCTCTTGCCCATTACCTACGGATATATCAAAATGCTGGGAACCCAAGGATTGACCGATGCTACGAAATATGCCATCCTCAATGCCAACTATATGATGACCCGCTTGAAAGACATCTATAAAATCCTCTACACCGGCTCTAAAGGACGCGTAGCACATGAAATGATATTGGATTGTAATTCATTCAGCCTAAGCGCTCAAGTAGGAGAATTAGCCAAACGCTTGATGGACTACGGCTTCCATGCCCCCACTGTTGCCTTCCCCGTTCACGGCACCTTGATGGTCGAACCCACCGAAAGCGAACCGCTCAGCGAAATGGACCGCCTCTGCGATGCCCTGATTCAAATCAGAAAAGAAGTAGCACAAATAGAATCCGGTGAAGCCGACAAAGAAAACAACGTCATCAAAAACGCACCCCACACCATGGATGTAGTTTGCGCCGACCAATGGAACCGACCCTATTCACGCCAACAAGCAGCCTTCCCCCTACCCCACGACGATAAATACTGGCCCACCGTTTCCAAAGTCGACGATGCCTACGGCGACCGTAACCTCGTTTGCTGCTACCAAGATTAACCAACACATCATCTGTAGGGACACGACATGTCGTGTTCTTTAACCATAAAGCATTATAAAACAACACGTAGAGACGTTGCATGCAACGTCTCTACGAAATTTTAATCCGGTTACGACATTTTTGTAACAAAAAAATATATATATTTGCTGCCATACAAAATATGTCGAAACAGCCGTCATTATGCCTTAGGTTGATTTTTTTTCGAGGGTTGCGAGGCATAAATCTGCCAAAACATGAAAATAAAGCTAAAAAAATATCTATCAATAAAAATTTTAACTATGAATAAAAAAACAGTTACATGCACCAAAAAAAAGTCTGTGGCAAGCAAAAAACTTGTATGCCTTTAGTAAGTAAAATCAGTATTAACCATTTTAAAACCAAAAATTATGGCAATAAGATATAAACCCATATTGATAAGCCAACCCGGGGTAAAGGGAGGCGGAATAAGAAAATATTTCGCAAAATCGATAGCAAGCGGAGTAACAAGCATAGAGAAATTGGCAACGTACATTTCACATGCTTCAACATTTAATTTTTTCGAAGTGATTTGTGCATTAAACATTTTAGTAGAATACATTTGCCTTCAACTCATAGAAGGAAATATTGTGCGTTTATACCCTTTGGGCAGTTTACGTATAGAAATTCGCAGTGAAGGTAAAGAAAATAAAGAAGATGTCAATGCCTCCTGTATAAAGGAAGCACATATTGTTTTTATTCCGAGTGAAAGAGTAAGGAAGATGTTGAAAAATTTGGATTATAAGAAAATACAAGAAAAGTCATAGTTCAAAAAAATCAAGCTGAATCTGTTTTGCAGAACAAAGCAAGTTTGCTTTGCACACTAAGGTGCGTCGGTTAGCTTTATGCACATTTTATTAAAATATTATGCGCATTTTTCCCAAATATTATGTGCATTTTATCATTAACATTATGCGCATTTTATTCAATATATTATGCGCATTTTATTGGAAACTAATGCGCATTTTATTGGAATGTTATGCGTATAATATTACTCGACACACACGTGTGTTGTAATCGAATTTGCTTTGTTTTTCTAAGCACCTTAATGTTGACGACACGTAGAGACGTTGCATGCAACGTCTCTACGATATATAAATTCCAATGAAACAACATGTAAGGACACGATATGTCACATTTATATATGCAAAATAGGTATTTACGGTCGAAGCAATTGTAATTTGCGGGTAATGATTCCCTGCGATGTTTCTATCTTCAAAAAATACATTCCTTGGGATAGTTGACTGATATCGAAGGTATATATGTGATTGTTTACCGTATATTTTTGTTGCAGTTTTCCTTTAATATCATACAGCTGAACCTGTTGGATGATAAGGTCAGGGTGTTCGATAGTAAACTGTTGGTTAGCAGGATTGGGATATATTTTTACATCTACAAGCTGTTTATCCTTATCGTTGATAGCATTGATTCCAGATGTATAGCTAAACTCCCATCCGTCGTAGGTGTTTTGTTCGTCGGTTTGAAAAACAAACATCAGGGTATTCGTGTGAAAAACAAACGATGTATCGTGGATGTCGCCCGATAGGGCTACTAATAACACACTGGGGCTAACACTCTGATCGTAAATATATAAAATATCTTTATCTTTCTCGGTTTCAAATTTAGTAAAGTCAATAAAGATAAGATTCACCCCGTTTATCTTTAGGCGTGTTTTACAGTTTGTGAAATTATTATACCTGTGAGTACCACTGCCATCTTCCACCTTGCCCGACGGCGTGGAAAGCATTTGCAGTACACCGCAATAAGTTGGAACACTCGAAGCATAGTTCACCTTAAATCCTTTTTCGGTGTTTTCATGATTGGTTTTCAAGTGCAGCTCAATATAAGAAGATAAAACCGTTAAAGAGAGATTTCCCGAATCATTCGTAATCACATAATTCATTAGGTTATCATCTTCTGAATCAATAAAAAGGCTGTCGTTTTCGGCTATTTGAAAGTCAAGGTTAAGTTTTATAAACACTATGCTATCGTGGTCGGGTTGTATGCGCCAGGTGTAATCCATGTTATTGGGATACTGTTTCGTAGCCCCGCTTCCATCATCGAAAGAGCCATTCAAAGCGGTCAAGGTACGACTGCCTGTAAAGTTTAGCGAAGGATAGGTATAGGTTGATGTATCGGGATAGGCGTTGATAATGATTTCCTGTGCCAGATTGAAATTGTTTCCTCCCGGCGAAAGGGCATCGGTATAGAAATAGCCGTCCATATATCCGTCCCATCCGAAGTTAAAATGATAATAATAAGCAGAATCGGTTTTCTGATAGCCATCACACACAAATCCGTGGCCGTTGATGTCGGGCACACTCCATCCGGCATAATAAAGCGGAATGTTGTTGTTTAAGTGTGTAACTATCAAACTATCCCAATCCAAATCGCAGCTATCTCTAAACACATAAGCCGTTTGAGGGGAATACTTGAAATAGGTACGCAAGGCATAGGCTGCTTTGTGGTTATACATACCCGAAGAGGTAGGACCGTAAACCATATCGACGGCCACCCCGCAATGATGAATCAGCAATGACATGGCCGGATTGATTTCTTCGGGCACATCGGTCATGGCATCGTAATCGTAGTGCGTTTGACCGAAATCGGCCGAAAGGTTGCCGTAGGTGTCGTGTGTATAAGAATAAGAAGCCGTTCCTGTATCGGGGAAACGGAAATAATACATCAATTGTGCCATGGCTGTAGCCACACATCCGGTAACGCAACGCCCGTTAGTACCGGCCTCATCTTGCGGACAATAATAATTATAGTACATGCCTTGCCCCCATTTCGAAGTCAACAGAGGAGCTACTTTATCGATGTCGTTATCAAAATCTTTTCTGGGATGCAGCCATGCCGACCAATCAGGATGTGTAGTGCAAGCCTGTGTTTGTTTGATCAATAGGATTTGATTGGCATAATTATCCATCCACATTTGAACCGGCGGAATGATATTATTTGCTTGAAATGTTGTGTTATTGGAGAATGCAAGCACAGGCACACTGCTTTTATCAGCAGCAATAAGTACATAGGCCTGATCGGCATTAAATACATAAAAAAGAGTGTCGTGATGATTGGCAATTTCAATATGTGCACATTGAGTGATTGCTTTTTGATGTTTTGCAAAAAATAACTGTGCCACTTGCCGAGCCTCCGAATAGGCAACGGGCTGTGCCTGCGACAAGGAAACAATCATTATTCCTATACTTAGGATACATAACTTTCTCATGGCGGTAATGTTTTTAAAAATCTTTGCAAAAATACATTAATTACAAAGACATTGCCCCTACGACATTAAAATATAATATACAACATTAAAATCTTGTAGAGACGTTGCATGCAACCTCTCTACAAGATTTCGGCTACAATAAAGGCGCTTCCTCCAACAAACACCACATCCTGATTGTCGGCCTCTGTTTTTGCAGCTCGATAGGCGGCCTTTACGCTTGTATATGATTTTCCGTATAATTGATGTTGTTGTGCTTTTTCACACAACAGATTTACATCCAATCCTCTTGGTAT
>DHTG01000098.1:0-3202 GCA_002411545.1 Bacteroidales bacterium UBA5266
ACTCTTTCACAAAACGTTTATTTGCGATTCTCTTATCCGTGAGTATATGAAGAAAATAGAATCCTTTATTCAAATGACTGATAGCTAAATCGGTTTTGCTTGCATTGATAGTATATGTTTGTATTTCTTTTCCCAATACATCGCAAAGGCGGATTTCTTTTATCAGGCATTGTCCGTTATCTATGGTTAATACCGTACTTGCCGGATTGGGGTAAATGCTCAAGGTGTTTTCTTTATCCTGTGTTTCTTCTATTGAAAGGGTAAAATTTTCTTGTTTTGGTTCTTCAAACGGTTTGTATGGGCCGGAAGGATTCTCTTTATTTGCATTGACAATATACATACATAAATCTATTAAAACATCTTGGGGAATAATATCCTCTAAACAAGGTGTATAAAAATCATAAGCACTTCCTATCGATCTGGCTTTGAAAGCCGCCCCGTTTATTCCCGATATGGCTATATTATTTAATGTTGTCATTTCGACAGTCCCTAATTCTATATCACTCCATGTCATTTCATTCGTGCGAAGATACTCTCTTAAATCATAATACGACAAATAATTTTGATTTTCTATTTCATCATAGCTTTCATAGGTTGCGGGAATGTCTTCTAATACATCAAAGCACTCATCCTGATTTCCGTTTTCATAATAACTCTCAGCCAGCAAATAATCCGCTTCGGGAGTGTGGGTTCTTATCAACCAATCATGGTATAATCCGGTATCGAGCAAGCTATCGCTTTGGATGCAATAGATGGCCGTTTGACATATATCCGACTGTTGCGATTGTAAATCGCATATTTCATAATAAAGCCCTACTTGTTCTTCTAATTCTTCGGGAATAGGTATTTCATCGAAATAAGTATTCCAATCAATGGGAATGTTATCATATCCATGCAAAGAATAGGTTGATTTTGTCGTTGCAAGTGCAGTACTCACCGAATTATAATCGTTCAATAAAGTATTTTGCCAATCAACAGGTGTTTCCGGTGGTGCTATCATCGGATTTTCTCTTCCGATTTGATCACATACCTGCTCATTTTTAGTCACTGTTTTTATATTGCCTGAAATATTATAAGGGTTTTGTCTTGGAGAATTAGTATTATTCTTATAATGATATTGAAATTCATAATTTTCTGAAGATAAACTTACTCCGTTTTCCGTAAAGATATTCCCACATCCTTTGTTATTTTCTCCCTGTACATAACGAATACTCCCCTGTTCCGTATCGAAATCGGAAACCACTATATCATAATAATTGTTTTCAAACCAGTTACAATGGTATTGCAGTCCTTTGCTTCCGTCTTGTCCGTCCGAGTTTTTACCGTAGGCGAGCGCAGCGATACGTAAAGTTGAAAACTCATTGTTTTTTACGATATTATTATTTTCTCCCGAGTGATTGATAATTAAACCGTAATTGCAATTATACATTCCATGAAAAAAATTGTTTTTAATATAAAATTGGGGACAATTCGTAAGAGAGACACCGGTTGTAGGGCCGTAATAATCAGGCGGTATTTCAAAACTATTACCGCCGATATACAATGCCTCGCTTCCTTCGGCAAGGATGGCTGTGTTATTATCATCGAAATCCGTATTGTAAATGGAAGAAGGATTTCCGTCTTCAATACGAATGGCATTATCAAAACCACTTACGCTACTCCTCACCGGAGTAAACATATCACCTAAATCATCTAAAATAAAGCTACCCGAGATTACCGTTTGTAGGGCCGTACCCTTGTTATTCACACTTGAAAAAGTACAGCTATGAAATCCAATTTCTTCAACCTCTACTAGATTCACATGTTCTTCAAACTCATTCAAATCAAATAATGCATTGTTGTTTACCGTAAAATGGCAAAAGGAGAAATTACTGGCATTTCTCGTTAAATGTACCGTTTGAACTACTTTATGCCGGTGATAGGGCCCGAATTCAACGGCTTGTAAATTATTAATAAAGGACGCATTGCTTGCTTTTACAATGCCGCCACCGGATCCACATGTAGGTTCTTCTCCTAAACGTCGTAATCCTACATTTATAGCACAAACGGCATTCTCAATCGTAGCTCCGTTTTTAAGCTCAACCACTCCTTGCAAACTTTGCGATTGTGTGGAATCAAAAGGATCGCCTTCCACAAATATCCCCCCCCACAATTCTCCGTCGCAAGCATTCGTTAAGGTGCAGCCGTCAAGAATTAGTTTGCCGCCGGGATTAACAACGATTTTAGCATTGGATGCAAATCTTACTTCACTTGAAATGGTTAAAATGGAAGACGAATGAATAATGATATCTTGATTTATCAATTTGAATTTATTCCAGTCCTGATTTGAAGTTATATGGATTGGAGAATCTGAATAATCACACGTTTCTTTATAAAAAATTCCCGAATTTAAATTATCTCTTCTATAACTTTTCCAACCGTATACATTATTTTCAGCATTTCCGTATGTATCCCATACATAAAATTCCATTCCCGTAGTAACAATAAGTTCATTCATTCCATTATTATCAATGTCTTCTACACAAGGCGAATTTTCAACTACCGAATTTACTATAATAGGGAATCCTTTTGCTACAGTTCCATCCATTTTATAGGCAAAAATTCTTGTACAGGCATTCGGAACTGTAAATACGTTAGTGACAATTATTTCTAAATCACTGCTATTCTCATCAATATCAGCTATAATCGGCACTTTTTCCGTACGGGATGTATAATCGGATATTATAATATCTTTTAGAGGAGTACTACCTCCATTATGGTTCCATATATATAAATGACCGTTATCACCACAAATAACTTCTAAATCCCCGTCTTTATCCAAATCTCCGACAGAAAAATCAGGACACGATTGACCATTATATATATAATTTTCCCCAGCACCTACAGATGAGGATAATGTGAAATTCGGATGATTTGCATCATTCCAATCCCATCCTGTTATCGGAGTTCCATCCGACTTCATCGCATAAATATTTGCAATATTATTTTTAGCAGATATAAATAGAATTTCAAATATTCCATCATTATCAATATCTGCAATAATCGGAGGTGCATCACATCTAAAATCTGGATCTTGAGGTAAATAAACCGGATTACTTTGCCCGAAATTTGTTCCATCTTCTTTGTAAATATAAATTCCTGCATTCCTTGAATTGTATTTTGTACATCCAATCACGATTTCTTTTGAGTTATCATTATCAAA
>DHTG01000098.1:3429-5810 GCA_002411545.1 Bacteroidales bacterium UBA5266
TATGTACATCCCCGTTTTGTTTAAAGATATTAATGCCCACATAATTATTGTCTTGTTGATTATTTACCAAAATTTCATAATTCCCGTTATTGTCCATATCCGAAAAAACAGGGCCTTTGTAATTTTCCCATCCGCTAATGGATTTATTATTAAATTGTTTATCCGGTAAATTATCGTTATTATTATCAATCGTTGTTTTATATACTAATAATTTTTGACTATTGATAGAAGCATCAATAGGATGGGTTGTTATCCCTATTTCAGCTATTCCGTCATTATCTATATCGGCAATGGCAGGGGTAGAAGAAGTATAGCAATTTAAATCAATAAAACCGCTGATACTTTGCGGTTTGTTATCTAACATATACCAACGAGTGCCATCGTGTTTAAATGCCCAAACGCCACCTTCAGGATTTTGCATACTGCCGGTTGTGAAAAATATTTCTTTTTTGTTATCTCCGTCCACATCATATACATTGGGAGAACCCTTTGATCCGTTACCTATGATATTTTCCGGAGGATACGGACGAACAGGCCAGCCCGTATGCATTCGGAATGTAGTTGAAGCTAAATAACCCGAAGAAGGGACTAAATCACTTTCATTCCCGTTTGCATCAATAATCGTTAATTTATAATAATAACAACTTAAAGGTTCAAGACCTTCATCTAAATAAGTGCTATACGGAACAATATTGTCGTTGATTTTTACATAGGATCCCGAAGATGCATCACTTCTGTATACATTATATCCCTTTATGGTAGCGTTGGAAGTAATATGCCAGGATAAATCAATGGAGGTTTCATATCCGTAATGGGTAATAGTTGTACTATTTATTACAGGTTTGGTTAAATGAAAATTATTGAAAGTCCATGTCTTTCCGTATTTATCGGTTACCAATAAATTAAATGTTTCGTTACTATAGTTTTGATTATCTACGGTAAATTCAAAAAAAGTATTATTTTCCGCATAATTTGGTTGTACATTAACTTCATGGATATTATTATATGTACTTGTGCTGGTTGTAATGGTAATGTTTTCGGGATTATTAGTTGTTAAAGTAGCATATAATAAATCCGAAGTCCCGATAGCTTCGGCAAGTCCTATGTTATACAATTTAATTTTTAATTGATTTGAAGAGCCGGACGATAGCGTTCCGGTAAGTATATTTTCTCCTTTCTTCAAATGCGATTCGTTGATTTGAATGTTTACTGTTTCCGTAGAATAATAGATGCCGTCGATATAAATATCTAATGCAAATACGGCATTTTGAGTCAAGGGATGAGGAGACATGTTTTCAAAAGCATCTTTATCAATGGTAAAAACGAAATGATTCGTAGAACTGCCTCCGGTAGAAAGAGTGCCAAAATTTGCCGTGGAAGAGGAAATGCTTATCATATCTGTTTCTTGATAGGTTGATGCTTGCCACGACAGTTCAGCTGTAACATTGGTAGCTGTAAGATTTCCCGAATTTGTAAGTCGAATATATAAATCTACGGTTTCTCCGGCATCGGCCCAACCGTTGTTGTTCCCTGTTGTATAATCAAGTATAACATTTAACGTCATATATGGATGTGGACCGTCAATGGATGAAACATGGATAGTATTTATATGGGGAATGTAGTTGTGTGCTGTAACCGTAACGATAATGTCTCCGGGAGTATCAGCTACAACATCCGGTAAAACGAAGTTAATACTTGTCGTTGTTGCATCTATTTCTTTTACAGCATAAATTTCGGAATCTTTCCAAGCACATACCGTAACGATTACATGCGAAGTCGTATTAAATAGTAAGCCTGATACGGTTCCGGAAATCGTTTTATTGCTTGCCGAATATGCTACATTAGATACCGTTAAATTGGTGGGAGTGGCACTCCATACCATCATGGATGGATCGCCAAGTAGGTTACGATTTTTAAGCTTAAATAGATCTTCTCCAGTTGATTTTAGATTTAAAATTCCGAGATAAAAATGACTGTTGCTATATGGATTAGGTTTAGTTGAATCATAAAGTTCTTTACAAAAATTAGTGAAATGTTTATAATCATTCCAACTACCTTTGTCTGTATTCCCCAAAAAAGCAACACCTCCTCCGTTGGGATTATTCATATATACTTCCGAAATTGCATCTTTGGAAAATTGATTGATTTGGCAACCATCTGAATACAATATTTGAGAATACTCTATTCCATTTGTTAAAATACTCATATCAGATCTGAATATATGTTCTTTTAAATCCTTTGTTGAAGTCCCCATGGCATCAAATCCGGAATGATCACAATGGTAAATCAAATGAATCTTGCCATAATCCTGATTGAAATTATACCAGCCTTGATTCATGGATTCTAAAACATTTAGCCTGTTTAGTTGAAAATATCTCAAG
>DHTG01000079.1 GCA_002411545.1 Bacteroidales bacterium UBA5266
GCGGTTCAAACGTTGGAATCTAAAAGAACAGCTATCGAACAACAAAATATTCCGGAAGAAGAAAAAAACATCCCTGATTTCACCGCGGTTCCGATACAAACACAGCTCTTGTCTGTAGAGAAAGCAGATGTAAATCAACAGGAAGTGGAGAAATTGGCCAATGAGTTGTCGAAAGTATTTGAAAATTATCCTGAGTTTATCAATTCTAAAGTAAATATTAAAGTATTTGATGCTAATGTATTGTATTTGAATTCAGAAAACATAAAGTACCTGCAAGCGTTTGGTTTAACCAAACTAAGTGTGAATGCGTCTATCAAAACAGCCGAAGGCGAAGTGTTGAATGATGAATTTATTTGTTATGGAAACTCTTACAATCAATTGCCCGACAAGGAAACTTTGAAGAATAGCATATTGAAAATGATTGCTACCATGCAAGCCTTGTGCAAAGCTCCCGC
Source organism: Bacteroidales bacterium UBA5266 (assembly GCA_002411545.1). GTDB lineage: Bacteria > Bacteroidota > Bacteroidia > Bacteroidales > WCHB1-69 > UBA5266. Next base: position 456 of record DHTG01000079.1, read on the forward strand.
CATTAATCAGAGCTATGAAGGACCGGTAATGTTCGACCAGGAAGCAGTCGGCTACATTGTTTCTGAAGCCTTTTTTAACAGCTCCAATGCTTTGATAAGCAAACGTAAAAACATTGAAAGTGGAGCTTCTTCCTTTGATGTATTTGCCCTCTTAGGAGGTGAAAATTCCAAAATAAATAAATACGAAGCTCAAATCGGCAAAGAAGTAATCGATAAAAATATTTCCCTCACTGCCATTGACAAAACCACTATGTTTGAAAACACTCCTCTTATAGGATCTTATGTGGTAGATGCGGAGGGAGTGAGTGTAGCGGATAAATTACCCTTAATTGCCAATGGAATTTTGCAGACCTTGCTCAGGGATCGAATTCCAACGGCACAAATGCCTCAATCGAATGCTCACAAACGTTTTGCTCTTAATTATAATGAGTTAACGCCTTCCTTAAGTCCCGGAGTCGTTGAATTTACCGCCAAAAAGACCATGAGCGAGGAGAAAGCCAAAAAACAATTGTTGTCATTGGCCAAAAGCAAGGGACTGGAATATGCCTATATAGTCCGTAAATTTGCGAATTACACCGATTTTTCGGGCGAGGATATTGCTTCCAGTGTGCTACGTATGAGTTTAGGTCTCAACACGATTAAACCATTTTATATTTATAAAGTATCTGTAAAAGATGGAAGTGAAACATTGGTTCGCATGGCTATCATGTCGAAAATTACCATGGAAACATTCAAGAAGGTGGCTGCTGTCGCTTCCGGTCAACAGGTTTATAATACGATGTTGCCGAGCGAGGGTCAAGGCGGATTGGGAAGTTTATTCTCTACAGGCGGAGGTGTTCCAAGTAGTTTTATTGTACCTACTGCTATCGTGTTGGAGGATGTTGAAATAAAGAAAGATCAGGGAGTTATACTACAAAAACCTTTTGTTACACCCAATCCTTTGACGGAATAAAGTCAAAGCGCAGGAATGGCCTGTATAGGCAATAATGCAGGTAAAAACATAGAAATATAGTCTGAAAATTCGATTTATACGAAATCCTTGTATGCAAAGGATTGCTATGAATCTAAGCGTTGACAAAATGGATGGTATTGCAAGCTACTAAAGCGGCGGTTTCAGTACGTAATCGGTTTGAACCTAAGCGAACTGTCGTAAAACCATATTCTTTGGCAAGTGCTATTTCTTGGGGTGTAAAGTCTCCTTCGGGGCCTATCAATACAAGGGTGTCCGTATTTCTTTTGCAAACCTGTTGTAATAAGGGAGTCGGACCCTCTTCTTCGCCACAATGGGCAATGAATTTTTGGGTTTCTTTGGCGGTTTTAATCAACGTTTGTAGCGATGTGTCGGAATGAAAAACCGGTAACACATAGCGTAAGGATTGTTTCAATGCGGCAATAAGAATACGTTCAATGCGAGGACTCCTACTCTTCGTTTTTTCGGAATTTTTGCATTGGATCGCTGTGATTTCCGAGACTCCGATCTCAACGGCCTTTTCGACAAACCATTCGTAACGTTCGTTGTTTTTGGTTGGAGCCACGGCTATATGTACGTGATAGGGGAATGCACTTCCTATGTATTTTTTATGGGTTATTTCGAGGGTGCAATGCATGCTGTGGTCGTCGATGATCGAAGCCTCAAATAAATTCCCTTTCCCGTCGGTTAAACGGAGAGAATCCCCTCGTTTTAAGCGCAAAGATTTGATACAGTGTTTGGATTCCAATTCGGAAAGGGTATATATATCTTCGGTGATATCGGGAGCGTAAAATAACTGCATCGTCGAAATTAAAATTTTAATTTAAACTCAAGGTCTCCATTTTGGTTAGGCACTAAATAGATAGAAGAACGTTCCAAATCAAGCAGTTTTCCGGTTTTGTCAATAAAGTAAAAGCTGCGTAGCAAAAAGAATATCCCGCCGGCAGCAGCGATCGACCCGACAGCAAAAACCGGCGTTTCCGCTTTTGTATTCTTAAAATAGGTAAATCCTAAGGTGTTGGCTGTAAGCCCTCCGGCCAATAAACAAATGCCTACGTAGAAGTTTTTGGTTGACTTACGTAAATAATAACCCGGTGTATGTTTGAACAAATCACTGCCGGAAAGATTGTCTAATTGTTTCATTCGCAGGATATCGGCTTTAGTTGCTTGTCGGATGCAGAGGATATACTCTTTGACCATGTCTTTGGAAAGGGCAAATACATAATTATAACTATCAAAAGTATAGATAGCATTGGCTGTATCAAGCAGTTTGCCGTAAATGGTATCGTTCGAGGAGGTTATGATAGCATCAATGCACTGTCCTTTGGCAAGGGATAGGGTTGCAAATAACAGAAGCAGTATGCTAATCTTTTTCATGGTATATATGTGACTATTGATTCTTTCGTTGTATCGCTTTTAAAGCAGCATGGAATATATGTTCTTTATCAAGGTGAAAATAGGTTAAAAGTTCTTCCGGTTTACCGCTTAGGCCGAAACGGTCGTCCATAGCGACATATTCTTGAGGGCAGGGGAAATTTCTAACCAACACTTGCGCAATACTATCGCCTAATCCGCTGTTGATAAGATGTTCTTCGGCAGTAACAACGCATTTCGTTTTTTGTACTGAATGTAAAATGGCTTTAATGTCAAGGGGTTTGATGGTGTGTATGTTGATAACTTCGGCCGAAACTCCTTTTTGGTACAACATATAAGCAGCTTCTAAGCTGGGGTATACCAAGTGTCCGGTAGCGAAGATAGTAACATCCGTACCTTCTTGCATCAGCAAAGCTTTTCCGATTTCGAATGCTTGATTTTCGGGTGTAAAGTTGGGCATTTTCGGACGTCCGAAACGAAGGTAAACAGGTCCTTTGTAGTCGGCTATGGCCATGGTAGCGGCTTTGGTTTGATTAAAATCGCAAGGATTGATAACAACCATGTTGGGGATGGTTTTCATAAAGCCGATGTCTTCCATCACTTGATGTGTAGCGCCGTCTTCGCCGGTAGTGATGCCTGCGTGCGAACCGCATATCTTTACATTGGTCTCGGAATAAGCTACCAACATACGGATTTGATCCAGCACACGGGTAGTACAGAAGTTGGCAAAAGAGCCGGCATAGGGGATTTTACCGCTAAGGGCAAAACCTGCTGCCATACCTATCATATTGGCTTCGGCTATGCCTGTTTGAAAAAAACGTTCGGGAAATGCTTTGGCAAAAGCATCCATTTTGACAGAGCCCGTTAAATCTGCACAAAGTGCGACGATGTTTTCGTTACGTGTTGCTGCTTCTAATAAACCTTCGCCGAAACCTGCCCGGCATTCTTTCTTTTCCGTAAATTGTATTTCTCGCATATTTAATAGAATATATGAAATATTGTTAATAACTAATTCTTTTTTTTCGTTATTTTATTCTCTTGCAAAAGTAAACATTTTTATTGGGTTTATGGGGTGAATGTGAAATA
>DHTG01000002.1:0-1877 GCA_002411545.1 Bacteroidales bacterium UBA5266
CGCTTTAATGTAGAAGCAAGTTTTGTAAATACATCTAATACAGATAATATTATCAAAGCAATCAAACCCAATACTAAAGTATTATACATCGAAACCCCGGCCAATCCTACTATGGAAATTACCGACATAGCTGCTTGTGCCGCTATTGCTAAAAAACATGGATTGATTTTGGTAGTCGATAATACCTTTTGCTCTCCCTATTTACAAAAACCTTTGGATTTGGGTGCCGATGTAGTATTGCATTCCATTACCAAATTCATCAACGGGCATGCCGATATCGTGGGAGGTGTGATAGTGGCAAAAGACGAGAAAATATATAAACAAATACGTCATTCCATGGTTTATATGGGTTGCAATATGGACCCCACACAAGCATACATGGTTTTACGTGGCGTTAAAACCTTGGCCATACGTATTGAAAGAGCCCAGGAAAATGCCATGAAAGTAGCCGAGTTTTTGGCTTCACATCCTAAAATCTCATGGATTAAATATCCCGGATTGAAAACACATCCTCAATACGAACTTGCCAAAAGGCAAATGAAAGGATTTGGTTCCATGATGAGTTTCGGATTAAAAGGAGGCTTCGAAGCAGGCGAAAAACTGATGAACAACGTACATCTTGCCTTGTTGGCCGTATCCCTTGGAGGAGTGGAAACTTTGATTCAACATCCAGCATCCATGACACATGCCGCCATCAGCAAAGAAAATAAGCTCGCTGCCGGCATTACCGATGACTTGGTGCGTTTTTCCGTAGGCATTGAAGATGTAGAAGATATTATCGAAGATTTAAAGAATGGGTTGGATAAAATTTAAAAAGCGGACAATATGTTTGATATAGATAAAATAAAACTACCGGCAAAACATATCATTGCCGTGGCATCCGGTAAGGGAGGCGTAGGAAAATCAACGGTTTCGGTAAATATGGCCATTGCTTTGGCACGTCAAGGATTTAAAGTGGGTTTGGTCGATGCCGACATCTACGGACCCTCTGTTCCCAGAATGATGGGTTTGGAAGCTTTAACACCGGAAGTTGAAATGATAGGAGAGAAAGAAAGCATGAAACCGCTTGTAAAATACGGTGTACAAGTTATTTCTTTAGGGTTTTTTATGGAAAAAGGTCAAAGTGTGATTTGGCGTGGACCCTTGGCCGCCAATGCTATACTTCAACTATTTGAAAACACCAGCTGGGATGCCCTCGATTATATGATTGTAGATTTTCCTCCCGGAACCGGCGACATACAGTTAACCATACTGCAACGCTTATCGTTAACAGGAGCTATTATCGTAACCACACCCCAGGAAATTGCCCTCAACGATGCACGCCGTGCCGTTTCCATGTTTATGAAAGAAGGCATTCAAATTCCAGTCTTGGGAGTCGTAGAAAACATGGCTTGGTTCACACCCAAAGCCCATCCCGACGAAAAGTATTTTATCTTCGGACAAGGAGGAGGTGCTTTGCTGGCTAAGGAATTTAATACTAAATTATTATGTCAAATACCCTTGGTTGCCGGCGTAGGCGAAGCCGCCGAAAAAGGAATGAGCATTTTCAATATCGAAGACCAAATCATGGTGAAAGACTTCCTTACAATGATTGATGACTTAATAGAACAGCTGGATTAACATCATAGCCATTTTAATGACTCAAATGCAAATACCTGATTATGTTTTCATATTCTATGAATAACGTACATCAAAAAAAATTAACTTGGGTTCGTATACAAAGCAAGGCACGTTGATTGAAGACCTTGCTTTGTTTACTTTGATTTAATGAGCATTACTTATGAATAAAATGGGCATTATTCTAAAATAAAATGCGCATTTCTTTAAAATAAAAATGGGCATTTTACCAATGACAATATGCGCATTATTTCTCGATA
>DHTG01000002.1:2033-15156 GCA_002411545.1 Bacteroidales bacterium UBA5266
TCTCGATAATATGCGCATTATTTTTTAATTTCATGCGCATTTTGTTATTTGAACTATATTTGTTTTATAAGACAAACTGCTTTTCAATTTAAACAGCCTTTATTAGTGAAATAAACAACATGATTTAGGTATAAATGATAGATGGTTTTGGTTAATGTAGGAGGAGTATATTCTCTTTTTATAATTATTCCATTGCCTTGGCTTTGAGTGGCGTGAATCCTTCGCCGAGGGTGTCGGTGGCATCTAAGACGGAAAGGAAGGCTTTGGCATCGATTTCGTGTACGAAATGAATAAGCTGTGGCAGTTGCTTGCGTGAAATGGTAGTGTAAATGATTCTTTTTTCGGTACGGTTATACATACCTTCGCCGTGTAGAAAGGTGCCTCCTCGATTTAAATTTTTCAAAATACAAGTTTTAATTTCTTCGTATTTATCGGAAATGATGATAACCGTTTTACTGGATGCAAATCCGGCAATGACTTTATCGACCACTAATCCGGTTACGTAAATGATAAGCCAGGAATATAAAGGAATTGTCCAATCGTCGAAAGCGATGAGCGCTCCCAACACAATGATGGAATCAACTACAATGAGAATTGTACCTAAGGGGATGTGTTTTAGATATTTCCCTACAATAGTTGCAATGATGTCGGTGCCGCCCGATGTGGCCCTTGTTTTGAAAATAAGTCCTAATCCTAAACCGATAAAAACACCTCCGCATAGAGCGATGATGAAATTTGCAGCCGGGTCGGGAATGGTGGGATTGTTCGCCAATGCAATCAAAGGATTGTAACCATAAATTTTTTCGAGCAAGGTAATAAAGCCTGATAAGGATACGATGCCTACTACGGTTTTCATGCCGAATTTAGGTCCCAACCATACTGTGCCTATGATTAGTAAGGGAATATCGAGTGCGATGCCCGATAAACCGATAGGAAAACCAAACACATGGTGCAGTATGATAGCAATACCATATACGCCTCCGGGAGCAAGTTTTAAAGGAGAAACAAAGACTACAAAGCCAACAGCCATGATAAACGTGCCAAGCAAAATCATGCTGTAATCCTTTGCCATTTGCTTTGGACTAAGCTTTTCGCCGGAGAAAAACTTGAATTTCATATTAGTTAATTTTAATTGCTACTATATCTATGATAGAAAAAAAAGAGATACTTAGAAGCATCTCTTTTTATGGTTGATCAAACATATGTTTATGCTTCGCCCTGACTTTTTCCTAATTGAATGGGAATGCCTTTCATGGGATCGAAGTCGTTAATTTTACCATGAAATGATTCGAATCGTTTGATATTGTCTTCTAAAGCGAGCAACAAACGTTTGGCGTGTTGCGGTGTAAGGATAATCCGTGATTTAACCTTACCTTTGGGAACACCCGGCATAAGCGATACGAAGTCGACGATAAATTCAGAATTAGAATGAGTAATGATGGCTAAATTTGAATATATACCTTCTGCAACCTCGTCACTTAGTGCGATATCGATTTTTTGTTCTTTATTCTGTTCCATATTAGTTAGTTGATTTTGATGCCATTAAACTTTGATATTCTTCCATTGACCCAACAATGATGTTTTCATATTCTTTCAAACCGGTGCCGCTGGGGATAAGATGGCCTACTATGACATTTTCTTTCAGCCCTTCCAATTCATCGGATTTGGCATGTATGGAAGCTTCGGTTAAGATTTTAGTGGTTTCTTGGAAAGAAGCTGCCGAAATCCAACTGAATGTTTGCAGGGATGCTCGTGTAATACCTTGTAGTATCTGACGGCTGGTTGCCGGTTGAGCATCTCTGACTTCCATTTGACGTTTATCTTGACGTTTTAAATATGAATTTTCATCGCGTAGTTCACGAACGGAAACAATCTGACCGTTTTGATATTTCGTTGATTCACCGTTATCAGTGATGATTTTTTTATCCCAAATATTGTCGTTTTCTTCGTGGAATTCTTGTTTATTTACTAATTCTCCTTCAAGGAAACGCGTATCGCCCGGATCGATGATTTCAACTTTACGCATCATTTGACGTACAATCACTTCAAAATGCTTATCATTGATTTTAACTCCTTGTAAACGATACACTTCTTGTATTTCATTGACAAGATATTCTTGTACTTGCATAGGGCCTCGTATGGCTAAGATATCGGAAGGAGTAAGTGCACCTTCGGATAAGGGGTTGCCTGCATGTACGAAGTCGTTTTCTTGCGCTAATATTTGCTTGGAAGTAGGGATAAGGTATTTCTTTTCTTCTCCGGTTTTAGATGTGATGATTACTTCTCTTTGACCGCGTTTTAGTTTCTTACTAAATGATACAATGCCATCAATTTCAGATACAACAGCAGGGTCGGAGGGGTTTCTTGCTTCGAATAATTCCGTAACACGAGGTAATCCTCCGGTGATATCGCCCGATTTACCGAATGTACGCGGTATTTTAACAAGCACATTACCGGCTTTAATCATATCTTTATCATTTACTTCTATACGAGCTCCAACCGGTAAGTCGTATTCTTTGATTACTTCATCAAATTCATTGAGTATTTTAATGGAAGGATTTTTAGTTTTCTGACGACTTTCGATGATGATTTTAGAAGTCATACCGGTTTGATCGTCGGTTTCGGTACGGTAGGTTAAGGATTCGATAATATTATCGAAGGAGATCTTACCTGAAACTTCGGAAATGATGAGTGCATTGAAAGCTTCCCAATCAGCAATACGTTCTCCTTTAGCAACTTCATCGCCTGAATTTTTGTAAAGGAAAGCCCCGTAAGGAATGTGATTTGTTGTAAGTATGATACGCGTCGATTTATCCAAAATACGCATTTCTGCCGACCGGCCAACAACTCTTTTGCATGCTATACCGTCTTTTTCAATGTTAATAGAACGTAATTCGTCGATTTCAATGATACCGTTGTATTTTGCTTGTATGCTGTTTTGGATACTTAAGTTTCCGGCCACACCACCCACGTGGAAGGTACGTAATGTCAACTGCGTACCCGGTTCGCCAATGGATTGAGCCGCAATAACACCGACGGCTTCCCCGCGTTGCACCATTTTAGAGGTAGCTAAGTTACGTCCGTAGCATTTAGCACATACTCCGTGTTTGGATTCGCAGGTTAGTACCGAACGAATTTCCATTTCTTCAATCCCTGAGTCTTCAATTTGATGACTGATTTCTTCTGTCAATTCATCTCCGGCTTTCACAATGAGTTCTCCGGTTTTAGGATGATAAATATCGTGGAGGGTAGTACGTCCTAATATTCTATCGTATAAAGATTCAACCACATTGTCATTCTTTTTAAGAGAGCCTACCAACAGCCCTCTGAGGGTGCCGCAATCTTCTTCTGAGATAATTACATCGTGAGCCACATCCACCAAACGTCGTGTCAGGTAGCCGGCATCGGCCGTTTTAAGAGCCGTATCGGCAAGCCCTTTACGTGCACCGTGTGTAGAGATAAAGTATTCCAATACCGACAAGCCTTCTTTAAAGTTGGATAGAATGGGATTTTCAATGATTTCGCCACCAACAGCACCTGCTTTGGTGGGTTTTGCCATTAAACCACGCATGCCCGATAACTGGCGAATTTGTTCTTGTGAACCACGAGCCCCTGAGTCGAGCATCATGTAGACGGGATTAAAGCCGTTTCGATTATTTGCCAATTTTTCAAGTAAAACTCGACTTAATCGTGCATTGGTATGTGTCCAAATATCGATGATTTGATTATAGCGTTCATTGCCGGTGATGAGTCCGCCGTGATAGTTCATCATAACTTCATCTACTTGTTTATTGGCTTCGTCTATCAATTTTGCTTTTTCTTCCGGGATGATTACATCGCCTAAGTTGAAGGACAAGCCGCCTTTAAATGCCATTTGGAAACCCATATCTTTGATATCGTCTAAGAATTTGGCAGTTTTGGCTGTACCGGTTCTTTTAAGGATGTTTCCGATAATATCGCGCAATGATTTCTTAGTCAATAGTTCATTTATATAAGGAAATCCTTTGGGTACTACTTGATTAAATAGTATTCGACCTACTGTAGTTTCAATCATTTCGAATTTACCATCACCATTGAGGTCGACTTTACATTTAATGCAAGCATTGAGATGAACTTTATTTTCATTATATGCCATGATAACCTCTTCGGGGGCATAAAATATTTTATTTTCACCTTTAACACTTTGGATTTCGTTTGAACGTAATTCTTTAGTAATATAATATAATCCCAACACCATATCTTGCGAAGGTACGGTAATAGGTGCACCATTGGCTGAATTCAAGATGTTATGAGAAGCAAGCATAAGTAATTGTGCTTCCAATATAGCTGCATTGCCTAGAGGTACGTGTACTGCCATTTGGTCGCCGTCGAAGTCAGCATTAAAAGCGGTACAAGCTAAAGGATGTAAACGAATGGCTTTTCCTTCCACTAATTTTGGTTGAAAAGCCTGAATACCTAATCGGTGCAGGGTAGGAGCACGGTTCAACAGCACGGGATGTCCTTTTAGAATGTTTTCTAAAATATCCCATACGACGGCATCTTTTCTATCGACAATTTTCTTAGCTGATTTGACGGTTTTAACGATACCTCTTTCAAGCATTTTGCGAATAATGAAAGGCTTAAATAGTTCCGAAGCCATGTCTTTTGGTAATCCGCATTCGTTTAATCGAAGTTCAGGACCTACTACAATTACGGAACGACCCGAATAGTCGACACGTTTTCCTAATAAGTTTTGACGGAAACGACCTTGTTTTCCTTTTAAACTATCGGATAATGATTTCAAGGCTCTAGTATCGGATTTATAGGCATTCGTTTTACGTGAGTTGTCGAAGAGTGAGTCGACAGCTTCTTGGAGCATACGTTTTTCGTTACGCATAATCACATCCGGAGCTTTGATATCCATGAGTCGTTTCAGACGATTGTTACGGATAATGACTCTACGATATAGTTCATTTAAATCCGAAGTAGCAAAACGTCCACCATCCAAAGGTACTAAAGGACGAAGTTCGGGTGGCATCACGGGAATGACTTTTAATATCATCCATTCGGGACGATTTTCAATACGTTTACGACTATCTCTGAAGGCTTCGAAAACGTGTAGACGTTTTAAGATGTCTTGTTTTCTTTGTTGGGATGTTTCGTTATTGGCACGGTGGCGTAGTTCATAAGATTCTTTATCGATATCAATTTGAAGAATGATATCTTGAATGGCTTCGGCTCCCATTTTAGCGATAAACTTATTGGGGTCAGAGTCTTCCAAAAGGTTGTTTTCTTTGGGAAGTTTTTCAAGCACTTCGAAATATTCTTCTTCGGATAATAAATCTAATTTCTTTATTCCTAGCTCTTCGGCTAACCCACTTTGAATGACCACAAATTTTTCAAAATAAATAACCGCTTCCAGTGCTTTGGAGGGCATACCTACAAACGCCCCTAATTTATTGGGCAGTGATTTAAAAAACCAAATATGTGCAATGGGTATCACGAGTTGAATATGACCCATACGTTCTCTTCTGACTTTACGTTCGGTTACTTCAACACCGCAATGGTCGCAAACGATACCTTTATAACGAATACGTTTATATTTACCGCAATGGCATTCCCAATCTTTCACGGGGCCGAATATGCGTTCACAAAACAAACCGTCGCGCTCAGCTTTATATGTACGATAGTTAATGGTTTCAGGCTTTGTTACTTCTCCTTTCGATTGTTCGAAAATCGATTCGGGAGAGGCTAAGCTAATGGTGATTTTTGCGAAATCTTTTCTTAAATTATTGTCTTTTCTGAAAGCCATGAGTTATATTTTTGTATATAAATTCAATATTAAATTAAACATAAAATCGGTGTATTATTCAAAGCTTACGTTTAAGCATAAACTTCTTAGTTCATTCACCAATACATTAAATGATTCGGGCAGGTTAGGAACCGGCATATTTTCGCCTTTTACGATGGCTTCGTATGCTTTGGCTCTACCTACTACGTCGTCGGATTTCACCGTTAAGATTTCCTGGAGTATGTTGGCTGCACCGAAAGCTTCGAGTGCCCATACTTCCATTTCACCAAAACGTTGTCCGCCAAATTGCGCTTTACCGCCCAAAGGTTGTTGGGTGATTAAAGAATAAGGTCCGATGGAACGTGCGTGCATTTTATCATCTACTAAATGATGCAACTTAAACATATAAATATATCCAACAGTAACGGGTTGTTCAAAACGTTCGCCGGTTCCGCCGTCGTATAAGTAAACACTGCCATTTTCGGGAAGATTGGCTTTTTTAAGGTATTGGTTTACCTCTTCGGTTGTAGCACCATCGAAGATAGGAGAACTAAATGTTACATCCAATTTTTTACCGGCCCATCCTAAAATGGTTTCGTAAATCTGACCTATATTCATACGGGAAGGAACTCCTAATGGGTTAAGAACAATGTCGACCGGTGTTCCGTCTTCCATAAAGGGCATGTCTTCTTCGCGTACGATGCGTGCAACGATACCTTTATTACCGTGTCGTCCGGCCATTTTATCCCCAATTTTGAGTTTACGTTTGTTGGCAATATATACTTTCGCCATTTGTATGATACCGGCAGGAAGTTCATCGCCTATGGTTATGGCAAACTTTTTACGCGTGTATTGAGAAGTCAATACCCTGAGTTTCTCATTGTAGTTATGTACTACTTGAGCTACTTGTGCATTGACTTTATTATCGGAAGTCCAATTGGAAAGTATAACCGTATTAAAATCAACGGTAGATAATGCTTTTTGTGAAAATTTGGGTCCTTTGGGAATGAAGATATTTTTAGCGTTGTCCATCACCCCATGGGATAATTTTCCGTCTAATATTTTATAAAGTTTAGTAATTAATTTTTCTTTAAGGGCGTCACTTTCCTTTTGGAATTGGGCTTCAATATCTTTAATAGAATCTTTTTCTTTGATTTTTCCTTTTCGGGTTTTAACCATACGAGAAAAAAGACGATTGTCTAACACTATACCTTCCATGCTGGGAGGTGCTTTTAAGGAAGCATCTTTCACATCACCGGCTTTATCACCGAAGATAGCACGTAATAATTTTTCTTCCGGTGTGGGATAAGATTCTCCTTTTGGAGTGATTTTCCCGATTAATATATCTCCTTCTTTCACATGAGCTCCAATACGTATAATACCGTTTTCATCAAGGTCTTTGGTTACTTCGGTACTTACGTTAGGGATATCGTTGGTTAATTCTTCAATACCACGTTTGGTATCACGTACTTCGAGGGTAAATTCTTCGATGTGAATGGATGTAAAGATATCTTGTTTAACTACTTTTTCGGAAATTACAATAGCATCTTCAAAGTTGTAGCCTTTCCAGGGCATAAAGGCAACCATTAGGTTTTTGCCCAAAGCCAATTCGCCGTTTTTAGTACCATATCCTTCTGTTAGTACTTGACCTTTAACAACTTTTTGTCCTTTCTTTACAATAGGTTGAAGGTTGATGGTTGTACTTTGATTGGTTCGTTGGAACTTAGTTAGCCAATAAATTTTTACATTCGAATCGAAGCTTACCAATTCTTCTTTTGTCGATTGATTGTATTTGATGCGAATTTGTGATGCATCTACGTATTCTATTTCACCATCTGCTTCAGCATATACTTGAGAACGAGAGCATCGAGCAACAGTTTCTTCTATACCTGTGCCAACGATAGGAGTTTCTGATTTCAACAAGGGAACGGCTTGGCGCATCATGTTTGATCCCATCAAAGCACGGTTAGCATCGTCATGTTCCAAGAATGGAATTAAGGAGGCTGCTATAGAGGCTATTTGGTTAGGAGCAATATCAATGGCGTTTAATTCGGTTGGATCAACGATAGGATAATCGGCCGTTTTTCGAGCTTTGATTTTCTGATTGGTAAATTCACCCGTTGTTTTGTCGAAAGGTTCAGTAGCTTGTGCTATGGTTAATTCTTCTTCTTCTTCAGCGGTAAGATATTCCATAGGTTGGTTTAGTAATATTTTCCCGTTTTCAACCTTACGATAGGGAGTTTCAATAAAACCTAAACGGTTTATTTTGGCATAAACACAGAGTGAAGAAATAAGTCCGATGTTTGGACCTTCCGGTGTTTCGATAGTACATAAACGACCATAGTGTGTAAAGTGGACGTCGCGAACTTCAAACCCTGCTCTTTCCCTGGATAAACCACCTTGTCCTAAGGCCGAAATTCTACGTTTATGTGTAATTTCCGCTAAAGGATTGGTTTGATCCATGAATTGTGAAAGGGCATTTGTGCCAAAGAAGGAATTGATGACTGATGATAATGTCTTTGCATTTATCAAGTCAGCAGGAGTAAAGAGTTCGTTATCGCGAACATTCATACGATCGCGTATGGTTCTAGCCATACGATTTAGCCCTACACTGAATTGATTTGACAATTGTTCGCCAACAGTTCTTACCCGACGATTGCTCAAGTGGTCAATATCATCAACTTCTTCTTTTGCATTGATCAATTCAATTAAATGCTTGATAATGCATATGATATCTTCTTTTGTTAAGATGCGAATATCGGGGGAGGTGTTTAGGTTTAATTTTTTATTAATACGATACCTACCCATTTCTCCCAAATCATATCTTTTTTCAGAAAAGAATAACTTATCTAAGGTTGAGCGAGCTGTTTCTTCGTCGGGAGGAGCTGCACTCCTCAATTGAAAATAAATATACTCAATAGCTTGTTTTTCTGAATTGGCAGGGTCTTTTTGTAAGGTGTTAAATATGATGGAATAATCGGAAGAGGATTCTTCTTCTTTATGCAATAAAACAGATTTAATACCATTGTTTACGATAATATGTATATGTTTTTCTTCCAGTATAGTTTCTCTTTCGATCAGGATTTCTGTACGTGGTATAGTAACCACTTCGCCTGTCTCTTCATCGACAAAATCCTCATTCCAGGACCTAACAACTCTGGCGGCTAATTTTTGACCGATTAATTTTTTTAAGTTTGTTTTGGTAGCTTTTTCTTCTTTAGCCATATTAAAAATGGTTAGGATATCTTTATCGGTTTCATATCCTATGGCACGAAGTAAAGTAGTTACTGGCAGTTTTTTCTTACGGTCGATGTAAGCATACATCACGTTCGAAATATCGGTAGTAAATTCTATCCAGGACCCTCTAAAAGGAATGATACGAGCTGAATACAATTTAGTCCCATTTGTATGGTATGATTTTCCGAAAAATACTCCCGGTGAACGATGCAATTGCGAAACAACTACTCTTTCAGCTCCGTTAATGATAAAGGTTCCTTTTTCAGTCATATAGGGGACTAAGCCCAAATATACTTCTTGTATGATAGTTTCGAAATCTTCATGATCCACATCCGTGCAATAAAGCTTTAATTTAGCTTTAAGTGGAACACTGTAGGTTAAGCCTCTTTCAATACATTCAGTAACCGAATAACGGGGAGCATCGATAAAATAATCTAAAAATTCAAGGACAAAACTATTTTGTGTATCGGTAATAGGAAAGTTTTCTTCGAAAACTTTATACAATCCTTCTTTACATCTTAATTCAGGGTTTGTATTAACTTGAAAAAAATCTTTGAAAGATTGCAATTGAATATCCAAAAAGTCAGGATATTCAGTGTGAGCCGTGGAGGCAAAGCTTATTCGTTTAGTATTATTAACCAATGTTTTAGTTTTTTAATGTTTACGATAAGAAAATTTAAAGAACGTTTTAATTTTAAAATACATATAAGATTCCGATAGGTATAGGAATCTTATATGTATGAAACAGTATGATGTATTATTTGATTTCTACTTCAGCACCAGCTTCTTCTAAGGATTTTTTCAATCCTTCAGCTTCGTCTTTAGAGATCCCTTCTTTTAAAGGTTTTGGAGCAGCATCTACTAATTCTTTAGCTTCTTTAAGTCCAAGACTTGTTAATTCTTTCACCAATTTAACTACGGCTAATTTTTGCGCACCGGCGGCTTTTAAGATTACATCGAAAGATGTTTTTTCTTCTACTTGTTCGGCGGCAACTGCCGGACCAGCTACTGTTACAGCTGCTGCTGCTGCGGGTTCAATGCCGTATTCGTCTTTTAATATTTGTGCTAGTTCATTAACTTCTTTAACTGTTAAGTTAACTAATTGTTCTGCAAAAGCTTTTAAATCTGCCATTTTTAATTATTTTTAATTGTTTTTTACTTATTTAATTTATTATTTTTCAGAAAGAGTTTTCACTATACCGGCTAATTTACCACCTCCGGATTGTAATGCCGAAATAACATTACGTGCCGGGGATTGTAATAAGGAAACAATATCACCGATAAGCTCTTCTCTTGATTTAAGATGATACAAGGTTTCAAGTTGATCATCTCCTAAATATACAGCTTGTTCAATAAAAGCTGCTTTTAATTTAACAGGAATTGGAGATTTACTCCGGAAATCTTTTATAATGCGAGCAGGCACATTGCCTGTTTCAGATAACAAGATAGCTGAATTTCCGTGTAAAGCTGAATACATTTCCGAATAATCCGTATCTAATTGTTCCATAGCTTTTTTTAAAAGGGTGTTTTTAACCACTTTTAGTTTTACGCCACGTCGGAAGCAAATTCTACGTAAATCGTTACTTTGTGCAACGCTTAATCCGGTCATATCAGCTACATAAATGTTGTTATAATTTGATAGTAAACAAGCTATCTCATTAATGATTTCTGTCTTTTTTTCTTTAAGCATAATTGATAAATTTAGAATGTAACTGATTTAACATCTACTTGTACACCGGGACTCATGGTACTAGATAAATAAATGCTTTTAATGTAGGTGCCTTTAGCGGAGGTTGGTTTTAATTTAATAATGGTTTGCAAGAGTTCTTTTGCATTGTCGAAAATCTTATCATTAGTAAAAGATTTTTTAGCAATTGAACTATGAATAATACCATATTTATCTACTTTAAAGTCGATTTTACCAGCCTTTACTTCTTGAACGGCTTTAGCTACGTCCATAGTAACGGTGCCTGTTTTAGGGTTCGGCATTAAGCCTCTAGGGCCTAATATTTTTCCTAAAGCACCTATTTTAGGCATTACATTAGGTTGGGTAATAATCACATCAACATCGGTCCAACCTTCTTTTATTTTTTGGATGTATTCATCTAAACCAACATAATCGGCTCCCGCATTTTTGGCTTCATCTTCTTTTTCAGGAGCAACAAGTGCAAGCACTCGTATTACTTTTCCTGTTCCATGCGGTAAAGTAACGACACCTCTTACCATTTGATTGGCTTTTCTGGGGTCAACGCCTAAGCGGACATCTATATCCATGGAAGCATCAAATTTAGTGTAAGTGATATCTTTTACAACTTGAATTGCATCAGCTAAAACATACACTTTCGTTAGATCGTGTTTGGCTAAAGCTTCTTTGCGTTTCTTTGATATTTTTGCCATTTTTTGATTTTTTGTAATGTTAAAGATTAATTTTCAAAGGGATTTACACCGCCCTTAATAGTAACTCCCATACTTCGTGCAGTTCCGGTAACCATTCGCATGGCTGATTCAACGGTGAAACAATTTAAGTCGTTCATCTTTGATTCGGCAATGCTTCGTACTTGGTCCCAATTGATGGAGGCAACTTTACTACGATTAGGTTCCGGTGAACCTTTCGATAGTTTGGCCTGCTCCATAATTTGAATAGCAACTGGAGAGGTTTTGATGATAAAATCAAACGATTTATCTTTATAAACAGTAATAATTACCGGAACAACTTTACCTGCTTGGTCTTGTGTACGGGCATTAAACTGTTTACAAAACTCCATGATATTCACACCTTTTGAACCTAAGGCAGGTCCTACGGGTGGGGATGGATTGGCGGCTCCTCCTTTAATCTGTAATTTAATGAGTCCTGCTATTTCTTTTGCCATTTTTTTTTAATTAAATGTTAATATTTTAGTTTCTCTTTCAATATTAAGATTCTTTTGTAACTTGATTAAATCCTAATTCCAGCGGAGTTTTTCGACCGAAAATTTTCACCGTAACTTTCAGCTTCTTTTTTTCATTGTTGATTTCTTCAATCACTCCACTAAAGCTATTGAAAGGCCCATCGATAACAGTTATTGATTCTCCTACTATGAACGAAGAAACCATTTCTTCTTCCATTTCTACCAGTTCATCCACTTTCCCTAATAAGCGCATTACTTCCGCAGGACGTAATGGTTCGGGATCGTTATTACCTAAAAAACCTAACACACTCGGGGTGTGACGCAGCAAATGCTTTACTTCTCCTTGTGTAATATCGGCTTCTACAAAGATATATCCGGGATAGAAATTCTTTTCTTTCGTTATTTTTTTTCCGTTCCGGATTTGATAAACTTTTTCGATAGGAACCAATATTTGCGATACAAATTCCTGTAGTCCACGACTTAAAACCTCACTTTCAATGTGTTGTTTTATTTTTTTCTCATGTCCAGTAATGGTTCGTAAAACATACCATTGCTTATTTGATTCGCTCATACTTTTAGTTCAAAAAACGTTATCAATAGATTTATTAAATTAGAACAACCCTTCTTTCAAAAAACATTGCTGTATTTTGGGAAGCAAGATGGATTGTTGTAGTTTTCATATTTATGCTCCGTATAAAAATCCTAACAATCCTTTCCATATAAATTCTCCGAAGCGGATGTGTTGAATGCCAAAGATAAAGTCCATGACAAAAACAATCAATGCTATTATCAAAGAAGCAACAGATACTACGATGGCACTGTTTTGCAATTCATCCCACGATGGCCACGAGACTTTTTGAGTCAGCTCCAGATAGGAATCTTTGAAGTAATTAACAATTTTTTTCATTATCTTTTAATTGTTATATTTTTATACAATTTTATACCTTGCAGGAGCAGTAAGATTCGAACTCACATCAACGGTTTTGGAGACCGCTATTCTACCCTTGAACTATGCTCCTAAACGGGAATTACTTAAAAATAAGCAATTCCCAATTAAAATTAAATTAATTATGAAAAACAAAAAAAATCTAATCTAAAATTTCAGTTACTTGACCGGCACCAACTGTACGTCCACCTTCGCGGATCGCAAAACGTAAGTTCATATTGATAGCAATTTCAGAAATCAAATTAACTTCAATCGTTAAGTTGTCACCAGGCATAACCATTT
>DHTG01000002.1:15314-22141 GCA_002411545.1 Bacteroidales bacterium UBA5266
CCAGGCATAACCATTTCAACGCCTTCAGGTAGTGTTATTTCTCCTGTAACGTCTGTGGTTCTGAAATAGAATTGTGGACGATATTTGTTATGGAAAGGAGTATGACGACCACCTTCTTCTTTTTTCAAAATATAAACTTCTGCTTTGAAGTGTTTATGAGGTTTAATAGAACCCGGTTTTGCGATTACCATACCACGACGAATTTCATCTTTATCAATACCTCGTAATAATAAACCGGCATTATCACCAGCTTCACCTTCATCCAATATTTTACGGAACATTTCCACACCGGTGACTACTGATTTTAATTTTTCAGCTCCCATACCAATGATATCAACAGCTTCACCTGTTTTGATAATACCTGTTTCAATACGTCCCGTTGCAACGGTTCCACGTCCTGTAATGGAAAATACATCTTCGATAGGCATTAAAAACGGTTTGTCTTTATCTCTTTCCGGAAGTGGAATCCATGTATCACAAGCTTCCATAAGTTTCATAATGGTTTCAACCCATTTTGGTTCACCGTTTAATCCACCTAAGGCAGAACCTCTGATAACAGGAGTATTGTCACCATCGAATTTATAGAATGTTAATAAATCGCGGATTTCCATCTCAACGAGTTCTAACAATTCTTCGTCATCAACCATATCCACTTTATTCATGAAAACAACTAATTTTTTCACACCGACTTGACCGGCTAAAAGAATATGTTCTCTTGTTTGTGGCATAGGACCGTCAGTTGCTGCAACAACGAGAATAGCACCGTCCATCTGAGCAGCACCTGTAACCATGTTTTTAATATAGTCAGCATGACCCGGACAGTCAACGTGTGCATAGTGACGTGTTGCTGTTTGGTATTCAACGTGTGATGTATTAATAGTAATCCCACGTTCTTTTTCTTCAGGAGCATTATCGATTGAATCGAAACTTCTGAATTCTGACAATCCTGCTTCGGCCAATACTTTTGTAATAGCTGCTGTCAATGTTGTTTTACCGTGGTCTATGTGACCGATTGTTCCAATATTTACGTGTGCTTTGGAACGTTCAAATTTTTCTTTTGCCATTTTTAAAATGATTTTTTAGGGTATTTTATATTCAAAATTAATTATATCTGAGAATTTAAATTAGAGCCATTGACGAGAGTTGAACTCGTGACCCCTTCCTTACCAAGGAAGTGCTCTACCACTGAGCTACAACGGCATTTCTCGAGCGGAAGACGGGGCTCGAACCCGCCACCTAAAGCTTGGAAGGCTTTCGCTCTACCAAATGAGCTACTTCCGCTTGTATCTTGCACAATAAGCATAATTTTTTTCTGTTTTTGTGGGGGGAGGAGGATTCGAACCTCCGAAGGCTTCGCCAACAGATTTACAGTCTGCCCCATTTGACCGCTCTGGTATCCCCCCAGATTATTAGTTTACTTCAAAGAACTTGAGCCACTAGAGGGATTCGAACCCCCGACCCGCTGATTACAAATCAGCTGCTCTGGCCAACTGAGCTACAGTGGCTTTAACCATTGTAATCAGATTGATTTAAAATGGACTGCAAATGTATAACTTTTTTAAATAGGATTTTATTTTTTTTCTATTTTTTTTAAACATAGTCTAATCGATTGAAATCTAATTTGTTTTTTTATCTTTCCCTTTGTTTTAAAAGCCCTTGGTTTATTGAATGATGGTTTTTGTGGTTTTTTTTTGGAAACTTTTTATGTTTTTGCCGACAAAATCACCTTGTTTTTCACCTGTTTTTTTTGTTAAATGAAGGGCTTTTAAAAGCAAAAAATAGAACTTATATTAGCAGATTATTTACTTTATGTTATTATACGTCAATGACGAATGTTATTAAGTAAGATTTTCTGTTTCTTGCTATAGCTACAAATGAATTTAAAAGATGGAACGGATATTTCCCGAACCGGTTATTCTACTTGTTACGATAGGGTGCCCTTTATATCTGATGTTTCCACTTCCACTGATATACGCATTTAAAACGCTATCAGCGTGTACGATGCAATTGCCGCTGCCCGATATCTCAACATCGCTAAGCTTCGTTTTGAAATATTCGGCGTTTACATTCCCTGAACCACTGATTCTGATGTCTTGGAATGGACAATATCCTTGAAGGTCAATATTGCCTGAGCCATTGATATGGCTGTTAATGTAATTACTGAGATGTAAATTTGCATCGATGTTTCCTGAACCATTGATTTCTAAATATACCGTTTCGCATGAATCGAATGGCTGATCTATGGTTAAATTGCCCGATCCGTTGAGATTATATCCTGTAAAATAAGGGATGCGAATATATATATTGGTAGGCCCATACCATGGGGTTAGTCTTTTGCGATAATCGATGGTTAGTTTATGATTATCTACATCCAAGATAAGGTTGTTTAATACCATTTCAGTGGCTTCAATTTCAACAGACTGAGTATAAGATGGAGTGATATATACATTCGCAAAGGTATTGTTGGTGATATAATCGAATTCAGGTAAGTTAAAACGCTGAACCGTAATATCGTTTCTTATACAGTTTGTGAATAACAACAACAGCAAAGCAGTAAGTACTGCTGATTTCATAAAAATATCATTAAACTTTCTCATGTCGTCTCATTATGTTTTTAATAGGTTCAATTTTATATTTTTTTACACTGCAAAAATATACTTTTTTTATATAGTGTGTCATAAAAAAATGTATTTTTGCATATCTTTTTTTTAATATTTGAAAGTAAAGATTATCTTTTATTTAAAAGGATTATGAGATATTTTATACTGTGTACAGTTATATTGTTTTTGGGAAAAGCCGAAGCATTTTGTCATTATGGAAAACCGCCCGGAACAGTTTTGCTAGATAAAAAAACGCAAACATATATAGATGTATCCGAAATAACCATTGTATCTTGGCTTGAATATTTATATTGGTTAAAAAAAGAAAAAGGAGAGTTGTCGGAAGAATATATTTCGGCTTTACCCGATTCAGCCACGTGTGAAAAGCTTTATGGAGCCGTTCGTTATTTTCAACATCCCAAGTATAGAAATTATCCCATGGTAGGAGTTACCTATCAGCAAGTCATAGCCTATTGTCAATGGCGATCCGACAGAGTGAATGAAGCTCAAAATAAATATAAAGTTGTATATTCTTTGCCCGATGAATATGATTATCAATTAGCACTTAAAAAACAAAAAATTAAGGGAAAAGCATCGAATGTAGTAGCGACTATTCATCCGATAAATCCTAAAAAAAGAAAATTAAGCGGTATTGGATATAATGCAAATGAATTAACAGCCAATCCTACCGTAATCATCATCGGCATGGAAGGAGATCAGTTAATGTTCGACGATTACAGAGGAGTTCATTATCTGTTAGGATTTCGTTGCAAAGCGGTCATTAAAAAATAATACATGAAAAATTTACTAATTGTAACACTGTCTGTTTGTTTGATTATAGGTTTTTATGCTTGTAATTCATGTAAAAAGAAAAAAACAGATTTTTCTCCTAAAGTAGATAAAAAAGAAATCAAGAAAATAAAAAAACACTTAGATGTTCATATATTACGCTACGAACAAGCTTTATTTAAGCTTGATCAAGACAATATGGGGAGTGAATTGGAAAAACTGAAAAATGAGTATGCCTTTTTCTTGGGCGATAATCCCGCAACACCGCAAAACATAAGTCAACTCAAGGGATATATTAATAATAATGTACATCAACATTTGTTTAAAGAGGTCAACAAACAATATTCCGGTCTGTCGAAGATGGAAGAAGAGTTTGAATCGGCTTTTTCGATTATTAAATACCATTTCCCGGAAGCTCAATTTCCTAAGATATATACAGCCATATTGGGATTATATTACGAACGTCCCATTATTTATGAAGATACGGTATTGGTTATAGCCTTAGATATGTATTTGGGAGCAAATTACTCTTATTATAAACGGCTCGGTCCTGCTGTGCCTAAATACATTGTTCGACGTTTTGCTAAGGAATATATTGTAACGGATTGCATGAAAAACTTGGCATTTGATTACATTAAGTTAAAAAAAATGAACAATACACTCTTAGATGAAATGTTGACCATGGGAAAGTGTTGGATGTTTGCCGAACTGGCTTTGCCTGACGTGCCCGATACCATTATTTCAACCTATCCTGCTGAGAAACTACAATGGGCTCAACAAAACGAGTTCAATGTATGGACCTATTTGATTGATAAAAATTATTTGTATTCCAAAGATAATTTACTGGCAAGAAAACTTGTTTACGAAGCCCCTTTTACAAGTTATTTTGGCAATGCCTCACCCGGACAAATCGGCGCCTGGTTAGGGTGGCAAATTTGCAGGGCTTGGATAACGAATAATCCCGATAAACCCATAAGCGAATTGATGTACGAAACAGATGCCCAAAAAATACTACAAGAATCAAAATATAGACCTTCAAAAAACATATAAAAATCAAACCAATAAATTTGAATCATACAAAAATACATAAACGATGTTATTGTTTTTAAGTTTTCTCAAAATAAATATAATAGATATTATTGATGTATTCCTGGTAGGAATATTGTTTTATCAATTATATCGCATGTTAAAAGGGACGGCAGCGCTCAATATTTTTTTGGGATTAATCATTTTTTACCTTTTATGGAAAATAGTCGTGCTTTTTCGCATGGAATTATTATCGGAGATTTTCGGTCAATTTGTAAGCGTAGGAGTGATAGCTCTAATTGTTGTTTTCCAGCCGGAAATCCGAAAATTTTTATTGTTTATCGGCAGTAAGAATCCCTTAAAGAAAGCAAATATTACCATCTGGAAAGAGCGGGTGAAAGAAGCCGAATATCCTCAAATCAATACCATCGTAAAAGCATGTGTAAAGATGTCGTCGACTTTAACCGGAGCCTTGATCATTATTACCAAGGAAAATAATTTAGAAGAATATATTCAAACCGGTGAATTGATAAACGCCAAAACATCGCGTGAATTGATAGAAACTATCTTTTTCAAAAACACTCCTTTACACGACGGAGCTTTGATTATTACCAATAAAACGATGGTTGCGGCACGTTGCATTTTGCCCGTATCGCGCCGAAGCAATATTCCTACCAACTTGGGGCTAAGGCACAGAGCCGCTTTGGGGATAACCGAAAATACCGATTGTGTGGCTTTGATAGTGTCGGAACAAACCGGTTCCATTTCCTATTGCATTGACGGTAATATAAAAAAGAATGTAAGTCCCGAAGAATTGAAACAATTTCTCGAAAAACAATTTTATACATCAGAAGTAAATAATAAATAATAAAATATAAAATAGTATGGAAAAATTTAAAAATTATATCAACGGTCAATGGGTTGATGCGGTATCAGGTAAAGTATTTCAAAATATAAATCCAGCCAATCAGGAAGATATTATCGGTGAGTTTGCTTTATCGGCGCAAGCAGATGTTGACAATGCTGTTGGAGCTGCAAAAGCTGCTTACGAACAATGGCGATTGGTGCCGGCTCCCAAAAGAGGTGACTTACTCCGCAAAGCAGGCGATATTTTCAATCGACGTAAAAAAGAATTGGCATGTATCATGACCCGTGAAATGGGAAAACCTACTTTTGAAACAGAAGGAGATGTACAGGAAGCAATCGATACGGCCTATTATGCCGCCTCGGAAACCCGACGCTTGTTTGGCCATACGGTTCCCAGCGAAATGGACAATAAAATGAACCTTTCGTTTCGTGTACCCATAGGAGTAGTAGGAGTGATAACGGCCTGGAATTTCCCTATTGCCGTTCCATCATGGAAAATATTGCCGGCGATAGCGGCAGGCAATACGATAGTTTTTAAACCTTCCAAAGATGCACCACATTCCGGCGTTATCTTTGCCGAAATTATGCAAGAAGCCGGATTCCCTAAAGGAGTATTCAATGTACTATTAGGAACAGGTAGCATGGGCGATATGATTGTAAAACACCCCGATGTGAAAGTAATTGGATTTACAGGTTCGACCGAAATAGGTTGCAAAATTGCAGAAATCTGTGGACGATTAAACAAAAGAGTGTCCTTGGAAATGGGAGGTAAAAATGCACAAATCGTCATGGACGATGCTAACCTCGAATTGGCTCTCGAAGGTGCTTTATGGGGAGCCTTCGGTACCACCGGTCAAAGATGTACCGCCACTTCACGTCTTATTGTCCACAAAGATGTTTACGAGACCTTCCTCAATATGTTAAAACAACGTACTGAAAAATTAAAAATTGGCGATGGTTTAGTAGCAGGAACCGATATGGGTCCCGTCATTCACATGAAATCGCTTGAAAATTGCGAACGTATTGTGAAAGTAGCCCTAAGCGAAGGCGGTCGATTGATAAGTGGTGGAAAAAGATGTACCGCGAGCGATCTACAAAAAGGATGTTTCTTTGAACCTACCATTATTGCCGATGTGGACCAAACCCATACAATTTTTAATGAAGAAGTGTTTGGCCCCGTATTATGTGTGGCTAAGGCCGATTCCTTTGAACATGCTTTGCAATTACAAAATCATTGTGAATACGGATTGTCAGGTTCAATATACACCAAAGATGTAAACAAAGCCTGGGTTGCCGCCCGCGAAATACAAACCGGTATTTGTTATATTAATGCTCCCACTATTGGCGCCGAAGCCCACATGCCTTTCGGCGGAGTGAAAGGTACCGGTAATGGTCATCGTGAAGGCGGTTGGACCGCATTCGATATCTTTACCGAATGGAAAACCGTTTATTTCGATTATTCCGACAAACTCCAAAGGGCGCAGATCGACAATTATTAGTCAATCGACTCTGTAAGTTGAATAAAGTTGTCAGTTTTTCAGAGAG
>DHTG01000026.1:0-2348 GCA_002411545.1 Bacteroidales bacterium UBA5266
TAATTTTTTATCGGACAATAGTGCATGGAAATAGGAAGATCAGGATATATTTGTTATCCTTTAACTAAAATTGAAGTTATTGCACATGAATTTGCACATGGGTTTGATTTAAGTACATCAACTTTATTTAATTTTTTAACTACCGAAGCTTGTGCGTTAGGAGAAGGAGTTTCGGATATATGGGCAGCCATTATTAAATCAAAATATGTTCCAAATGAAGATTGTTGGAAATTGGGTTATGGATTACCAAAAGACCAAACTAAAATTTGCACTCGAGATATTTCAAATCCCGATAATATCCAATCTTTATCTCAAATCTGCGATACATATATGTCTGATGATTTTTATAATAATCCTGGTGAACATTATTGGGGAGGGATCTTTTCACATTGGTTTTATTTACTTTCGGAAGGAGGAAGTGGACAAAATGATCATGGACATTGTTATAATGTTGAAGGCATAGGAATTGATAGTGCCGCTAAGTTATTATTTATTTCTCAATCAGGAGGATATTTAAATTCCGTTGATATTTATCCAAGTGCCAGAGAATATACTATAATAGCTGCTATTGACACTTGGGGAGAGAATTCATTTGAAGTAGAACAAGTTAAGAGGGCTTGGAGTGCGGTAGGAGTGTATTCGGAATTTATGGACTGGTGGAATGGAGGTGAATATATATTATTCTATCCAAACACAATTGAAACGTCTCAAACATGGACAAATTCACGTTATATTTATGGAGATATAATAATTGAATCTGGAGTTACATTAACAATTACAGATACAGTTTGTTTAGATACTTGTCAAGTATATATCCGCCCTGGCGGTAAGCTTATTATTGACGGCGGCACCTTAACCAATGCCTGTGACGGAGAATTATGGCAAGGTATATATGTGGAAGGAAATTCTTTAGATTCCACACAATCGGAAAGTTTACAAGGAGTGGTTGAGCTTAAAAACGGGGCTACGATTGAGAATGCTGTGTGTGCTATTAACGTAGGATTACGACGTTTAGGAGAAGAACCTACATGTGGATCTGGTGGCGGTATTGTAAAAGCAAGCAATGCATCCTTTATCAATAATTTACAAGCCCTTGAATTTGGGCCCTATCACCGGCATAAAATAATTGGCTCGGTACATTTAACAAGAAATGCCAGTAATTTTTCCCATTGCAATTTTATAGTAAACAATCAAGCTCTATTTGATTTGAATGAATTTGAACAACATATTAATTTGATAGATGTGGAAGATATACAATTCCATAGTTGTCATTTTACAAGCTTGAATAATAAAGGAATAGCTATACAATCATTGATGTCAGCTAGCTTTAGCTTAGACGATGGCAATATGCTTACTTCGGAAAGAAGTAACATATCTGATTTTGATATAGGTATTCTCATTCAAGATGGGAAACCAAGCTATGTGTATAACACAAATTTCAATAATAATTTCACCGGTATTCTTACTGAAAAAAGCGATGCTATATATATCGCTGGAAATCATTTTCAAATTCCTTATGAATCCTATCATGGGCCCACATGTGGGGTTTCGCTTACTAATTGCCCCTATTTTTATATAAAAAACAATATTTTTCATGGGGAAATTAATTGTAATTACGGTTTAATCATTAATCATTCCGGCAAAAATGATAATATTATTAAAAACAACATGTTTACTCATTTACGCATTGCAAATCTGGCTTTCGGTGAAAATTCCGATGGACTTAACGGTATTAAAGGCTTGCAGTTTCATTGTAATTGGTTTGAAAACAACGATCAAGATATTGTAGTCTCCGATTATGATATAGAGACAGGAAGCATACGTTATATTCAAGGGGAGCTTGGCATGGGATGTGGAAACATCTTTACGGATAATGGCTTTAGTTTAACTTCCGATAATTACAGTTTTCAATACCATTACAAAAATAATTCTCACAGAGAAAATCCTTTTCATGTTCCTCTTAACATTCAAACAGTGGCTAATGATGATCATCTTTGCAATCAGATCGGACTTGAGAATCCACTGATAGCACCTCCTGAAGTACCTTTTAATTGGCAAAACACTTTGTACGATTATTATAACTTAATAAGTACTTCACTTGAAAACACAAAAAGAAGCTATCAAGAACGTGGATATTACGATATTCCTATTGATTGGTATATGTATTTTAACGAGGAAGTTATTCCCGATGAATTAGCTCATCAAGTAAGTCTTTACTATGAAATGACAAATCTACAATCACAATTATCCGGCATATGTCAAACTGCTTTGTATTGCATTTATAACGATAGTTTGTTCAATACAAGTTTATATCACGACTGGTTAATAAGAACCCACACTCCCGAAAC
>DHTG01000026.1:2629-8043 GCA_002411545.1 Bacteroidales bacterium UBA5266
ATCAAAATTATTTGTCGTATTATAATTTAAAAGAATATCTTCGCATCAATGAAATGACTTGGAGCGATTTGGAAGAAGAATCAGCCGAAAAATCCCAATTATTCGACATTGCCTCATCGGGAATAAACGAAGCGGCATGTGTAGCCAGAGCGATAGTAAATAGTTTTTTTGATGTTTCTTATGAACCGCTAATACAACCTAATTTTTTAATAGATTTATGTATGTATATCATCAATCTTAACAATGATAGTTCTTTAATTCCCATTAATGATCTTTTTGAAGAACCGAAACAAAATAATTACACCACTTCAATCGATCAAATACCGGAAAAAGAAAACAGTTTAACCATTTATCCCAATCCGGCTAGCACACTGTTAACAATCAATAACGGAAATCAAATAATAAGAGAAATCAGTCTTTGTGATGTTTTAGGAAAAGAAATAAAAACATATACTATCAATGCAAGTAAAACCGATTTAACTATCAGTCATTTGAATAAAGGTTTTTATTTTCTCCGCATCCTCACGGATAAGGGAATGGTAAATAAAAGTTTTGTGAAAGAGTGATATAGACTACAACAAAACATTAGGCATTTAACTGTGCATAATGTATTGAAAAAAAAATGGAACACCTTTGTTGTGGAAATCTATCGGCAATTTTCTTTACGAATCTTTGCAGTCAATGGCACATGGATGCATGACAAACTACTTTTGAAAAATCAGACCTTATATTCCGTCGGATGACTAATTAGGTATTGTTGTTGGGGTGCCCACCTCAGTTCTGATAGAAAGGCATTTTTCGAGTCATGGAAGACTTTTTATTCAAGCTAGAGTGCCCACCCTAACAAGGGCACATCTTTCTTATTTTGTGAGATTTATTTTTATAGTGGGCGGGTTGAAATTCACTAAAAAAATCGACACGGTGCAATAATTTTCGATATTTTCATATCTTTTCTTGAATGCAAATATACCATTAATTATAATATAACAAACAAAAAATTTATTATTTTATTTTTTACGTGTAGGCATTTCATACATACGCGATTCCAGTCCGTTTTCCTTACAATAATTCACGACAAGATCAAGAAACTCTTGTCCAAAGAGTTTAATCTTTTGCTTTCCGAAGCCGCGTATACGTTTTAAATCTTTCATCGTTAGTGGAAGATAGTTGCTGATATCTTCCAATGCTTTAGTACTGAGGATTCTTTGATAGGTATTTGAATCGTAGATTTCGGATAGTTCATAACGCAACTGCTTTAAAAGACGATACAATGCCGGATGTAGGCTATGCTCTCCTTTATCCTTTGAATATAGTGAATAGGCGTTGACATTGAACACGGGATTTTTAAAGGTTTTTTTTCGTTCGAAAAACTTTGCAGTGGAATAATCTTCTTTGATTCCTTCCATAATATATTTCTTGCGTGCAAGTTCTTGATAAATTATACGTAAGCTTTCGGTAAACGTATAAGCATTTTCACGACTATCGGTTTCAACTGGCGATTGACGTATGCTACTCAACATCTTATCTATTTGCACTAGAAAATAATCCGATGCTGCTGCTATGCGATTCTGTAGGTATTTTTGATCCATGTTTTCTTGTTGGCAGATACTCAACAATTGATGTTTGAATCGTTCGCCTATGCTATCCATATCTTTGATAGCTGTGGTTAATTCATCGATAAAACTCGAAGCTTGTGAGTTAAAAGATGTAGAATTACGCCTTATCAATTCTTGAATGGAAGTAACATCAACCAAGCTTCGTTTAAAATCAAATATCGACAACAAGATCTTTTGATTGTATACTTTTTTATCGTTTTCAAGCTGTTTATTAAGTATTTCAAGGGGAGGTTTACTTTTGGCATATTGCACGATATGAGGATCTACATGTAGACAATCTTTATGAATAGGACTTAACAACACCAGCCCTTCCAAGGTACGGCATCGGCTCAAGGCCACATATACCTGTCCGGAAGTAAATGCTGCTTCGGCATCTATCACCGCTTTATCAAAGGTAAGCCCTTGACTTTTATGGATAGTGATGGCCCATGCCAAACGCAATGGATATTGCGTATAACTACCCAATTCATTCTCTTCTATTTGATTGTTTTGCTTGTTAATGGTATACCTGATATTGGTCCAAGTTTCATAGCATACTTCAATTTCATCTTTATCGTTTTCACAGTGGACAAAAATCTTATCCTTTTCTATGCGACTCACCTCTCCTATTTTACCGTTGAAGTATCTTCGTGGAAAATGTTTATCATTGCTGATAAACATCACTTTGGCATGCTCTTTCAATTCCAGTACCGCTTCATTGGGATAATTACGTTCGGGAAACTCTCCTTTAATTATGGCTTCAAAACGATAGGTTTTACTTTTAATCTTCGTCATTTCTTCGGCATTGATACGATCAGCTTTGGCATTATGAGTAGTTAGTACAATGTAATTATTCTTTTTCGGTAACTTAAAATCAGGCTGATATCGACTTTCCAACAATTTCATGCTTTCATAGGATAGCATGTTGCTTCTTATTTCGTTCAATAAATAGATAAAGTGCTCGTTTTGCTGTCGAAATATTTTATCAAATTCAATGTAAAGCGGAGAACATTGTTGAATCACTTTACTGTGAAAGAAGTAAGGTGTTTGATAAAACTGCGACAAGATATTCCACTCATCCCCTTGTACCACCGGAGGCAGTTGATACATATCTCCTATAAAAAACACTTGCAAGCCGCCAAAAGGTTCGGCTTGATTATACCGAAAATAACGCAAGACGGCATCCACTTCGTCCAATACATCGGCACGTACCATACTGATTTCATCAATGACCAACATTTCTAACTCTTGCATGAGTTTACGTCGTGACGTTGACATTTTAATTTTCGAAATCAGATTTCGTCTACCTTCAGCAGTAGGCACAAAAGGAGTAAAAGGGAGTTGAAAAAAAGAATGCATGGTAACACCCCCTGCATTAATCGCCGCTACACCGGTTGGAGCTACTACCGCTATTTGTTTTTGTGTTTCTTCTTTTAAACGTCGTAGAAATGTCGTCTTTCCTGTCCCGGCTTTTCCTGTTAAAAAAACCGAACGTGCCGTTATTTTCGCAAATTCATCGGCTAAGGTATAATAAGCATTTGCTTCTGCCATCTTACGTATGATTTTATAGTTTTTACTTCATGTATGTTTTCAAATGCAAAAGTACATTTTTTTTATTCATCTCCTATAAAAAAAGCAGACAGATTCTTTATTCCCTAATCTAATTTTTACCTGTTAAGCTGTTACATAAAAGAAAGGAAACACTTCCGACAAATATATACTATAAATTCCCTTTTCACGTTGTTATTAAGAATTAGAATATCTTATGAAAGGCAGTATGCATTATTTAATCCATACATATAATAAAAGCATTTATTTCCTATTTATCGGGTTGATTTTCTTATGCTCATGCAATAAACCGGAACCGGCAGAACCTGACTTTAACGCCACTCCCTATACGATACAAATCCCCACTTATTTCCCTACTATATTAAATATTCCCGACGACAATCCCATGACCGTTGAAGGTGTAAAACTTGGGAGGTATTTGTTCTATGATGGACGTTTGCGCGGATATTCAGGCAATAATGAAGACTCACTGATGAGTTGTTCCACTTGTCATATTCAAGCCTATGGCTTTGAATGCGGCATAGATCATCCTAAATACAAAGACGGAAAAACTTTCGGCATTAACGGCAAACCAACCCCTCACAGCATGATGCCTCTTTGTAATTTAGTCTTTAACAATAACGGATATTTTTGGAACGGCATGATATATAAGGATAATCCTCAAACAAACAGACGAAACATAGAGGACATAGTTAGCATGGGAATATTGGCCGAACATGAAATGAACAGCAGCATTGAACGTACCGTAGCATGCATCAAAAACATCAGTATATATCCACCCATGTTTAAAGCCGCATTTGGCACAGAAGAAGTTACTATTGAAAGAATCGAAAAAGCCTTGGCACAGTTTCTGCGCACTTTGATATCGGGAAATTCCAAATTCGACCGCTATATACGTGGAGAAGAACAATTGACTCCCGATGAACTACAAGGGTTTATTTTATTTACCACTGAAGAAGGAGCCGATTGTTTTCATTGCCACGGCAGTGACGGTAATTTGCTTATGACCACAAATGATTTTTACAACAACGGTCTTGACAGCGTCTTTAACGATTCACGGGATCGTTACGCTGTAACAGGCAATTCGATGGATAGAGGAGTTTATAGAGCCCCTAGCTTACGTAACATCGAAGTAACGGCCCCTTATATGCACGATGGACGATTTAAAACATTGGATGAAGTGATCGATTTTTACAGCGAAGGACTACAGGCATCGCCTTACGTACACCCTTTGATGCATAAAATCGCCGATGGGGGAGCTTTGCTGACTCCCAAAGAAAAACGACAACTCAAGGCTTTTTTATTAAGCTTGACCGATAATGAATTTTTAACCAATCCGGCTTATGCTAAACCGGACGATTTACCTTAATACCATGAAAATATACACTAAAACAGGAGACCAAGGAACAACATCCTTAATCAACAACACACGTATTGCTAAAAACCATCCACGCGTCGAAGCTTACGGCACCGTAGATGAACTAAATGCTCACATCGGAATGCTCCGCGATATGACCGACGACAACAAAATCGCCGACCACCTCTTTGAAATTCAAAAGGTTTTATTTGTTGTACAAACACGTTTAGCCATCGATCCAACAAAACCTTGTTCAATTTTTTTGCCCGACATGCATGCACAAAATATTGAGTTTCTCGAAAAAGAAATCGATACTATGCAATCCCTCTTGGGTGAATTCAAAGCTTTTCTCATCCCCGGCGGTCATCCCCTGCTCTCTCAATGCCACATTGCGCGTTGCGTTTGCCGAAGAACTGAAAGGCGTATTGTTAGCCTTGCACAGCAAAGCGAAGTCGAAGACTTAGTTTTACAATATATAAATAGGTTATCTGATTTCCTTTTCGTATTAGCGCGCTACTTTACACATACATTAAACCTTAAAGAAAATTTATGGGTAGAAGAATAATACTGCCAGTCCTATCTATATTGCTTTTCGGTCATACCACCTTTACACAATCGCATATAAGCATGGGAGGGGGTTATAATCAATCGTTGTTTTATTGTGCTTTACCTAAATCTACTTACTACACAAGCTTTCGTCCCTACAATTCTTATTTGGTAAATGTAAGCTACAAACAAAATGTAGCCGTTGAAAGTAACAACATGCGTATAGGAACACAATTAGAATGGAAACGACAGTCCGCCTATTTTTACTACGAAGACCGTCGCGATAATGACACTATACCTACCGGCATGCGCTATGATTTACATGTTGTTCAATTATATGTATTTCC
>DHTG01000026.1:8255-13400 GCA_002411545.1 Bacteroidales bacterium UBA5266
TATCTTCTAAAGCAAATGGCATACGGCTGATTGATAAAAAAAGAGTAGAAGTAAATGAAAACAATAACGGCGACATTAAAGGATTATACATTGGGGCTAAACTAAGTGTGGGTATGGAGTTTCCTGTATATAAAGATTTTTACATTAGCCTTTCAAACAGCTATTCCGCCGGTTTAAGCACCAAATACGGACGTTTGCAAAAACAAATGAAATACTTTAATTGCATAGACATTAACCTAACTGCCGCATTTTGCTATCAATTACCAAGTAACAATAAACAAAAATAAATTAAACAAAAAGTGTTTAAAATTGTTGGTACTTAAAAATGACAACATTAAAATTAAAAATAATAATTAAAAAAACACAAAGATGATTGCAAAGAAAATTGAAGAAGCGTTGAATCTACAAATTATGGAAGAAGAGCACGCATCACGCATTTATTTAGCCATGGCTTCATGGTGCGATGCCAATGCTTATCCGGGCGCTGCCGCCTTTTTGTACCGTCATACCAACGAAGAAAGAGAACATGCCGAAAAAATATTGAAATATGTCAATTATCGCGGCGGACATGCCAAATTGGCTCCCCTTCCCGAAGTGTCAAATAAATTTAAAAGTTTGATTGAAGTTTTTGAACAAGCTATGGAACATGAAATTCATATAACCGCTTGTATCAATAAAATCTATGAATTAGCCGTAAAAGAAAAAGATTATGGTACTCAAGTATTCTTGCAATGGTTTATCAAAGAACAAGAAGAAGAAGAAGATTTGTTCCAATCTATTCTTGATTCTTATAAAAACATGAAAGATTGTTTGGCTTTATTCGATAAATCATTAATGGATAAAGAATAACATTTTTTGCAATATTTTAAAAAAAAAGGAGTGTACATTCACTCCTTTTTTTATCGCCTTTGATTTTTTACCTATTTTTGCAAAGAATTCAAATCACAATTACACCTCAATAAATGGCAAAAGCAAAAACATTCTTTTATTGTCAAAACTGTGGCACACAATCCTCAACATGGATAGGGAAATGCAAAAACTGCGGTCAATGGAACACTTATGTAGAAGAAGTCATACAAAGTGCATCTAACAGCCATACATCATTATCCTCCGTTCAAAGTCAAGCGGTACGTATCAATGAGATCGACAGCAGTCGTTCACAACATCGCATCCATGCCGGTATGGAAGAAATCAATCGCGTATTAGGAGGCGGCATCGTTCCGGGCTCTCTCATATTATTGGGCGGAGAACCCGGCATAGGAAAATCCACCCTGTTGTTACAAATGGCATTGAGTTTACCATCTTCCGCTCCTGTTTTATATGTTTCGGGAGAAGAAAGTGATATTCAATTAAAAATGCGTGCCGACCGCTTACAAAAAAAAAATGAAAACTGCTATATTTTAAATGAAACTAACACCCAAAATATTTTTCAACACGTCGAAAGTATACATCCGCAAATAATCATTATCGATTCCATCCAAACCTTACAAACGAATACTATTGAATCCTCAGCAGGTAGCATTTCACAAATCAGAGAGACCACTTCCGAATGGCAACGTTTTGCCAAACTCACCTCTACCCCCATTTTCTTGATCGGACATATCACCAAAGACGGCACATTAGCCGGGCCTAAAGTATTAGAACACATTGTGGATGTGGTTTTACAGTTTGAAGGCGATCGTAATTACGGCCATCGAATGGTAAGAGCTGCCAAAAACCGCTTTGGTTCGGTATCTGAAATAGGCATTTTCGAAATGAGGCAAGACGGATTACGAGAAATCAGCAATCCATCGGAAATACTTATCTCACAACACTCTGATGACGTTAACGGCATTGCTATTGCCGTAACCATTGAAGGATTACGTCCCTTTTTGATTGAGACCCAATCTTTGGTAAGTCCTTCCGTTTACGGAAACCCTCAACGCTCATCCACCGGTTTCGACCTCCGACGATTAAATATGCTGTTGGCTGTCCTAGAAAAAAAATGCGGATTAAAACTCAATGCCAAAGATGTGTTTCTCAATATTACCGGAGGTATACATGTGGATGATCCCGCCGCTGATTTGGCCATCGTTATTTCTATACTGTCCTCTTTGTTCGATGTTTCTATCGATGCTAAAAGTTGTTTTGCCGGCGAAATTGGACTGTCGGGCGAAATCCGCCCCGTAAGCCGCATCGAACAACGCATACTCGAAGCTAAAAAATTGGGATATAAGCGTATTTATATATCCTCTTTCAATCCAAACAATCTAAACATCAACGGTATTGAAATAATAAGAATAGCAAAAATAGAGAAATTTCTCACTTCGCTGTTTTCAAACTGATTTTAATAGTTTATTTTATTTTTATTTTAAAATCAACTATTGTCAAAATATCCTTTAACTGTTTCTCTTCCTTAACTTCCACAATTAAAGGCAATAACTTACCTACAACTTTAGAGCGTTTAATTTCTTCCCTATTGTCGATACTTATGCACAACAATTCAATCTCTTTCCTATACTTTTCAGCAAAATAAAAACTGATTTTAAAGAACTTATCCCAAACAGAAATCCAACAAATTGTTTTTTTCTTATTCGTTACTTTACACAACCAAGCCTTACCGTCGAAGTAATAACGCCATTCAACCGATAAATGATAGGGTGAACTTTGTATTGTTTGTATGAATAAATCATAAATAACATACACTTTTCCCAGAGCCTGTTCCAAGACAAGGGATGAAGGATAAATATCTTTTTCTTTTAATAAATTCATTGACATTGTTATGAGAATATAAAAACAAATAAAGAGTAAAACAATCAACAACAATACAAAAATTCACTGTTGTACATAAATCGGCTAACTTACTTAACGAATCACTTTGTAACCAACTTCCCTTTTTTCGATCCCATTATATTGCATTTGGCCGTTGCTTCTATCTTCATGCCAGGTTTAATGTTTTTAAGCACTACTGCAACCGTTTCTGTTTCATTGTTTTCTTGTTTTGTCTCTGTAAACTGTTTCACTTCTTTACCATCGACCGTAATAACAATTGATTTCACATAATGGGAACTCACATCTTTTACCGAATGATACACTACTATTTTTACGGTTGACGTTTCCTCATCATAGGTAACAACCACTTTTTGTGGAGAATGAGCCATTAATCCCAACGGGAGTATGGCCAATAATAATACTGTTAAAATTTGCTTTTTCATAAATAATTCTTTTTTAAGATAAAATAATGATTAAAATAATATGTATACACATCAGAGTAAATGCTGTTATACCAATACGTTTATGCCATTTAAAATCAATATTAATGATATTTGTGCCACTTAAAAATGATATCAAAAATAACAAACCGGCAATAATTCCGGCAATAATTGCCACATAATAAAAAAAAGAATAAAAATTGAATGTTTCCATGATACTACTAAATTTAATTAAGTCAATCAATCATACTTATTCATCATTTAATTTTAAATTAAACACTGAGAACATAAAATTGTTTAATTGAAACCCTCATTATCATCGTTCGATATAAATTATGTTATTATAAATATATCTTCTACTACATTCATGATTTTCAATCATTTATCTGACAAAGGTGATTTTTTAACAGCTCAAAAAAAAAGACCTTAGGAACAAGATCTTTTTTAATTTATTATCAAAAACTATTCTATTATTCTTCACCAATAAATTCAATGTTACTCTTCGTAACATAAATAACCCTTTCTTTATTATTCTTATATTCATCAGAATTAGAAGGCTCTCCTTCGGTAATAAACACCAAAACTTGGAGATGATCCAATATCACATCTTCATCGGAAATAGTTAAAGGAATATCATAAGAAAATGTTTTATTATACAAAGTATTTTTAGAACCGCCACCCATATTTTCACCATCAACCCCTAAAATCAATTCACGCAACATATGATTATGGCAATATTTTTTTGTTATGGAATCATACATAGCAGGGTAATATTTTTGCCTTCGATTGCGGCCCCCATATACTATCTTGTAATACGGCAATATGAATATAATTCTTCCCATTGATTGCAGCACTGTTATCGGTAAAATAAGCTTGTACTTCACAGTTTAATTTTCTAGCATGTGTATCAATAGTTGTTTTAGCTTCAAGATTAACATACGATTGTCGGGTATATAACTGTTGTGCTACATATCCCCAGGCAGATCTCGAAATAGGGTATTTATATGTTCCACTTACATTAACTACTTCTCGACTAACAACTCCTGCAGGATATGAAGAAACATAAAAATAATTATTTAAAAGAGTTCCTACTGATGTTTTATATTTACTAGAAAAACTACCGGCATGAATATTCATATTATAAATATCACCGGCATGAACAGCAACCAACGAATCAGCTATACGATGTCCGTCGGGACAATAACCACAATTATTACCGGTATATTCTTCTATTAATACAGTTCTATTTTTAGGTGTTTTATCAACAAAAACAGTTTCATCAAATGTAAAAACAAAATTTTCACTTGCACTTTGCGGTTGTACCACATTAGTAAATATACCATTATAATAAACAATATATTGCATAGTATCACCCGGATTAAACGAAGTTGACGTTGCTGCTTTTTGAATTAATGAAGGATGGAAGTTATTATCATTATAAGTAATATTACTATTACTTCCAAAACCTTGCATATTTACCATTTTAATAGTAGCTTTCTGATTTTTTGTATATGCTGTTAAGAAATAAACCTGAGGAACACCTAATGTTAATGTGAAAGAATGTGTCCCTTTTTCCAAAGAACGTTCAAAATCAATAACTTTTCTACCTAACATGTCCGTAACTTTAATGCGAACATTTTCATTTTCTACTAACGAAAGGGTGAAATTAGTTGTGCCGTTAAATGGATTAGGCACATTTTGTGATAACTCAAAAAAATCATTTTGGTGACGTAAATTATTAATTCCTACTGTCATTAAATCAACTATTGTATCGGGATAGTTATAAACGGAAAACTTGTTTTCAGTTAAATTAATAACCTTAATACTGTCAATTTGAAGATAATCATCATTAATGTTTTTTCCAGTAAAAGAAACAGTAACAGACTGAGCTATGCTATTTGTCACTAACAGAGCAATTGCAGATAAAATAAATAACTTTTTCATTGTGTTTTTT
>DHTG01000076.1:0-651 GCA_002411545.1 Bacteroidales bacterium UBA5266
GGACAAGATACTCATTCTGTTAGTATTAATCCATTTTATGCTGATTTGTCATTGGGATTGAATTTATTAGATGACGGAGGTTTGGAATGCCCAAGAGACACTTTGGTCATGTTGGATATTGAAGAGTCTCTCAGAAACAGTTTAACGTCTATGGGAGCTTATCAAGTTATAGCGGTAAATAATAACCTTACCCCCAGGGCCTTTATGTCACCTACCGGAGTTTCAATAACAGGGACTTCAACCCCCGTTACCCTTACGGTTTTAAATGCAGGCTTGAATACCGTAACGTCCTTTGATGTTCATTGGAAAGTGAATGGTGTAGAGCAAGCAGTTTATCCTTGGACCGGAAATCTGGCTTCAAAATCTACGGTGAACATTAATTTAGGTAATTTTATTCCTTTATCGGATACGAATATCATTGAAGTGTATACTTCTTATCCAAATGGAGTAGCCGATGCAGTGCCTATGAACGACACCCTGCGTTTTTATACCAAAGGCTGTGATTCCTTGTTGTACGGTACGTATATAGTAAACAATGATACGAGTTTAGCTGATATTCTGGATAAATTAATGAGTTGTGGTGTGAGTGGAGCTGTTGAAATACAGTTGGCCGCAGGTGTCTATAGTCCCATTGCATTGACAAGTGAATTT
>DHTG01000076.1:889-3578 GCA_002411545.1 Bacteroidales bacterium UBA5266
TTTTCAGATCCAATTCAGGCCCTGCATTGACTTTAAATAAGCTGAACAATGTAACATTTGAAAAATTAAGTTTTGATGCTTCTGCCATTGAGGCGTATACCGTACATTTTGTCGGGAATTGTAATAACATAACGTTTTATGACAATATAATTTTAGCAAATCCTTCCACTTCTTCTTCTACATCTGCTGCGGTGTATAAAACTACGAGTGCGGGTGTGGTCAATGACATAAGTTTTATTAAAAATCAAATAGATGGAGGATATTCTGGCTTGTATTTCTATGCAGGTACCGGAACAAATGCGTATGGTAAAAACATAGTTATGGATAGCAATATCATTACGAATCAATATTATTATGCCACAATGTTGTATTATTCTTCCTTCGAGAGCATTTCCCATAATTTGATTTTATCCAGAGAAAACAACACCAGTACGACTTGGTATGGACTTCGTACTTACTATACGGATCAAAAGAAGACCAATGCCAATAAAATATTCCAACGCTCAACTTCGATTACGTCTCCTTATGGCATTTATGCCTATTATACGAATTATTCCTCTTATTCTACCGGTACGGCATTGTTTTCTAACAATGAAGTGGTCTTGTGGACAAGCAGTACCTATTATGGCATGTCCATTTATTATAGTACAGCGCAAATCTATCATAATTCCGTTTTAATGCAAGGCAGTGGAGCTGCAAGAGGATTATATCTTGGAGGTACGGATCCGGTAGATGTTAGAAACAATATTTTTGTGACGCCGAGTAATGGTTATCCTATTTATATGGGAACAGCTGCACAACCTTTCACAGCCGATTATAATAATTATTATGGAGGTTCCTATATAGGTTATAACAACGGAAACATAACTACTTTGGCTGCCTGGAGAACAACCACTGGCCAAGATGCTCATTCTGTTAAAATTTCACCATCCTTTAAGATGACTGATTCTGCTTATTTGGATTTATATTCTGTAGCCGGCATGTATTGTCCTATAGTTACTCAAGTAACTACGGATATTACAGGTATTGGTCGTTACGGTCTTACAGCCATGGGTGCTTATACCAATAAACCCCTGGCCTTGGATGCAGCTATCATTGATATTGTGGATTGGAATGCGGCAAGTGTAATTGGAGCCAATACTCCGGTTAAAGCGGTATTGATGAATTTAAGCAGTGTAGATACCTTGCGTAGTGTAAGTATAGAATGGTCTGTAAGAGGAACGAATCAAACGCCCTATACATGGACGGGATCGCTCTTGCAATATGAGACAGATACTGTTTTATTAGGAAATTTCTTGCCAATAGGAGGCATTAATAATGTACGTGCTTGGACAAGCAATCCCAATGCTAAAATGGATTTAGAGCCTGCCAATGATACTTGTTCTGTTACTACATACGGTTGTGATTCTTTACTACATGGCATATATACCATTGGTGGTGCAGGAGCCGATTTTGTTACTATGGCAGATGCAGTTTTGGCCTTGGAAAAATGCGGTGTGAATGGTCCTACCGAAATGAGAATTAATCCGGGTACGTATGGACAAGTATTGTTCTCGGGTACTGTTTTTGGTTCAAGTGCTGTAAATACCATTACCTTTACATCGTCTACCGGAGTGGCTTCCGATGTTATATTAACAGGGTCTCCGGCTTTAGGTATGACAGGTACAAGTAATATGAACTTCCGTTATTTAACTTTTGGTAATGGAACAGGGACTTATGCCGTTACCATGATGGGAAAATGTGATAATATTGAATTTTATCATTGTACTATGGAATTGAGCTCAACGGCAACAGCTTCGGGAACCTATGTGTTTTATAGACCAGCTAGTAGTACCTGCGATAATTTCCGTTTTATCGGAAATACGGTAATAGGAGGTTATTATGGAATGTATTTTTACGGTCAAAGTACTAATGCCGGGGGATATAACACCAATGTAACCATCGATAGCAATGTGTTTAGAGATGCCTATTATTACGGATATTATTTCTATTACAATGATTTCTTAAGCTTCTCTTACAATACAACCACTCCGAGAAATTCAAGTACTACTACCTTTTATACCCGGACTTATTATTCCAATCACAATTACTCAGTGGGAAATAAATGGAACTTTACGAATAATACGACTATCAATAATTATTATAATTACATGTATTATTCACATTATTATAACTATACCGGAAAAGGGTATTTTGCCAATAATGAAATTATTCATAAATCCAACACTGCCGGTTATGGTATGTATT
Source organism: Bacteroidales bacterium UBA5266 (assembly GCA_002411545.1). Classification (GTDB taxonomy): domain Bacteria; phylum Bacteroidota; class Bacteroidia; order Bacteroidales; family WCHB1-69; genus UBA5266. The sequence goes on from DHTG01000076.1 coordinate 3,137, forward strand.
TTTATTATAGCAAAGTAGATGTATATCATAATTCGGTCATTTCTACGGGACCGACTGCTTATTCTTTCTATGTATATGGAAATAACAATGAAATGGATTTCAAAAACAATCAAATGATTGCTATGAATATTCCTATAGTTGTATATCAAGGCAGTAACATTGACTTTGACTATAATAATTATTATTCATATAGTGGAATTATTGGTCAATGGGAGGGGACATCGTATTTTACACTAAATGACTGGATAGCAAAAAGTGGTGATTCAAATGCCATTTCCATAGCTCCAGTATTTATTGATTCCACAAAGAGTTTGGAATTGGTGAATTACACCGGCATGGCTACACCGAGATTGCCCAATGTGTTAGAAGATATTCATGGAAGTTCAAGAAGCTCCGTTACAACCATAGGAGCTTACGGTTTGTCGGTATACGAAGGCTATAA
>DHTG01000075.1 GCA_002411545.1 Bacteroidales bacterium UBA5266
ATTGCCGGAACGATTAAACGGAAGGCTATCAAGACCCACACTACCCCGATAACATTGAAGATAAAATGCGCCCGTGCCGATTTTTTGGCTTGTATGTTGCCGATGGCCGCGGCAATATTGGCTGTGAAGGTAGTGCCTATGTTTTCGCCCAAAACCAGCGCCAAGGCCATTTCGAAAGGAATAGCCCCTTGGCTGCATAAGACTATAGTAACAGCCATCATGGCCGAAGAAGACTGTAGGACGATGGTCAATAAGGTACCAATCAGCACACACAGGAAAATCGTGCTGTAATGGATGGCCCCATCGTTTACAAAACCGCTCATAAACTGTATGAAGGAAGGGTTCTCGGCCAAATTTAGATCGGAAAAAGTGGACTTTAAAAACGATAAGCCTAAAAATAGTATGCCGAAACCGATGAGAAATTCGCCTATGTTGACACTTTTCCGTTGTTTAAGCATCATCATTATAAACCCAACTCCTATCAAAGGGATAGAAAAAGCGGAAATGTCGTATTTCACGCCAAACAAGGTAATGATCCAGGCGGTGGTAGTAGTGCCTATGTTGGAACCCATGATGACACCGATGGCATTGGTCAGATTCAGTATGCCCGCATTGACAAAACTAACCACCATGACGGTAGTGGCGGAGGACGATTGTATGACCGAAGTAACCAATACACCCGTGAAGGCTGCCTTGAAACGATTGGAGGTGAAAGAGGCTAATACATTGCGCAATTTATTGCCCGATAATTTCTGCAAAGCCTCACTCATGTATTTCATCCCGAAAAGGAATAATGCCAGGGAACCGATGGCTTGTGCTGTAAATGAAATAATCTCTACTATATTCATCGCGTATGTATGTCTCTTGTAAGGCTTGCAAAATAACAATTATTTCCTCCATCTTTTTCGGTCTTTCCCCGAATGTAACATAAATGTAACATGTATGTAATATCTTTGATAATACTATCAGAATGAATAAAATAAAACCCATATGCCAAATATGCATAAAAAAGACCTTAGGATTGGCCGCTGTGAGTGAAAAAGAATGTAATTTTGCGCCACAATACAAGAGCAATACTCGAAAGCTCGGGTGTCTGCTCATAAAATACGGATTCCATGGCACTATCCAGAAAAAACATTCTTCAGCTGTTAGCGGTAAGCTTAACCATCTTGATCCTTGCAGGGATGATTGTTTTCTTTGTAAAGGTGTATGCCTACGTCCAATCGCCCGATGCTTCGGCCTATGATTTTATCACTCCTGAAGTAGCCTTGATTGTGCAAGCCGACAACCTAACAGCCATACAAACCTTAGATGCTTCGGACAAAAGTTTTCTACGATTACTCTTAGCGCCCCCTTCCTATCAGCAATGGCAAGCTGTGATGCGTTTGTGTAATGAACTTCATTTTCTGAAATCCATGTCTTCCTCTTGCCCCATCAAGCTCTGTTTGTATCCTCGAGAATCGTCCGCTTCTTTTCTCTTTCTGATTGAAGTAAGCAAAAGCTATCGCAAGGAAGTGCAGAGCCTCTTTGCCTATCTTCAACAACATCATGATGTCCAAAGTTTTGCGTATAAAGACTGGGAAGTATATCAATTGAAGTACAAGGAACATACCTTATACTATGTATATGCACAAGGGGTATTGTTGTTCGGTTTTGACCAAAAGACCATCTATCAATCCTTGAATCAAGGGAAAAACACAGAAAAACTCATGAATGCAGAACTACGAGCATTGGAATCCACCTTACGTTCAAATCATCCTTTACATGTGATGGTACATCATCCCGTATTGCATCGCTATGTACGGCATAAAAACGAAGCCTTAGTGGAAGAACATCTGTTAGATGCCTTATCGATGTGTGATTGGTCGGCTTTGGATATCAGATATATGGATCAGAAGCTGATTTTATCCGGTTACGTACTGTTAAACAAAGAATATGAAGGGAGTAGATTTTATGACAGTCAAGCACAGATAGCCATTGATTGCGGGCTGATTCCGGCTTCGAGCATACGATATATGGCATGGCAAGGGGATAGCTATGATCGTTTTAAACATTTGAATCCCTTGATTTACGGGACTACAAACGATTTGTTTGACATGATGAAACCACGGAGTGTGTATTTTTTTCAACGCTTTACGGACAGCCTTTGCTCCTACTTGGCCTTTGCATCGGACGACATAGACGAGGCGCACTTCCATTTGAATAATGCGATTACTCAAAATCTGGTGGACAATGTATTTGTGCCGGATACCTTTCATGTAGGCACACATACCATCGGAAAGATAGATTTACCGAATTTCTTTTTACCGGTTTTGCCTCTTACCGCTGATTTGAAACGATTCAAGGCCTATACCTATATAGCTCCTTATTTTATTTTTTCGGACAAGGACAGCCATCTCCTTGCCTACCTGTCCGCATTCAAAAACCATGAAACCCTGTGCAAGGATGCTCGTTTTCAAGACTTCAACAACTTTTGTTCGGAACAAGCCCATTTTATGTATTACAAAACCCTCCAAACAGATAGCTCGTCTATTCATTTCAAACATCTGCAGTCGAAGGCCAGGGCCTATCGCTTACAAATGGATGCATATCGTAAAAACCGTATGTTTTTCACTTTGGTGATAGAAATGGAAGACTAAATGTTATTTCTTTTTAAAGCTCAGGTTACGCACTTGGCCTGTGCTCGGATCTATCTCCAGGGATTCGATGTTTGCCGGCAGGGCATCGATGAGGCCGTATTGATGGATGGGAACGAGACCGGCATCTTTGATGACTTTCTCGTTTTGATAAAAATAGACTTCATAATATTCCGGTATGCGATAGTAAAAACTATGGAGTATCTTTTTCTTATCGGTATGGGCTCTATTTTCCAAGAAGCTTTGTAAGGGCGTGGTATGATTTTTATTTTTCAAGCAGAGGTAATAGACGGTATCCTTGCTTTGTATCTGTGGGTTCAAGCCATTGGAAGCAGAAAAAGAAAAGAGGGGCAATTTCACCATCTCTTGTTTTTCGGGGAGGTCAAAATAAAGCACATATTCCGATTCTTCGGTAGTAGTAAATCCGGTAAACAAGGACAGATAGGTTTGTTCTTGTTCTTTGAGCGAACTGACCATAAATTCTATGTTATGGAAATTCACTTCATGATCGCCGGTAAGCAATAGCCATTGGGCTTCTCGTATCAATTTAATTTGTTCGAGTGCTTCCTGTGCTTTCTGTTCGGTAGTTTTGGCAACCATTTTCTTTTCGAACTTAGGGATACGCACGTAGGAAGAATCTATAAAAGCGGTTTCGTAGGTCGTATCAATTTTTTCGTACATGGTATAATTGTCATACATTTCGAATTGTGCCTGATACGCCTCGTTGGGGTACTGAAAGCTGAACTGTTTTTGTTTGGTATAGGCTTCTTTATCGGTTATGTTAAGGTTATGCATGGCCCATCCGCATTGAAAGAACTGTCGCCAAACCGTATCTTGACTGTTGCGGGGATATTCCACAAAATAAATTTCCGACAGGTCGGGTGTTAGTTTTACGTCAAAATGCATTTCTTGTATGCTGTAACGCGCGGAATTCTCTTGGATGACACCGGATAATCCCAACAATTTTTCAGCATAATCGGCAAAAGGACCTTTGTGTTTTTCGGTTTTGCTTACCTTCATATATACGGCAATATAGCTTTTTGGTAAGGTATAAAAGAAGCCTTTACCTTCGGGATAAGTTTGGAGGCTATCCTGTACTTTTACAACACGATATTGCGCATAAGAAGAAGGAAATAGAAAGAGAAGGCTTGAAAGCAAAAGGGTATATATTTTTAATTGCATAGATTGTATAAAGTTTTTAATAGATAGGTTTAGGTTTTAATCTCTGCCCCGGTAATCTTTCAAGGAGCTCATCAGTTTTTTTCGTGTAAAAAAGATACGACTCTTGACGGTACCTATGGATATATCCATATGATCGGAAATCTCCTTGTATTTATACCCGTCGATAAACATTTCGAAGGGCAAACGTTGAGTCTCTTCGATGGCACTGATGGTTCGGGTGATTTCTTTGATGGAAATTTTCATATCGGCATTATCGGAACGATTCGACAAGGTATTGTGTATATAACTCACCTCTTCGGAATGACAGATAAAGGTATTTGATTTTACTTTTCTTCGGTAATTATTAATAAATGTATTGCGCATGATGGTATATAACCATGCTTTTAAATTGGTATCGTTTTCAAATTTATCTTGATAGACCAATGCTTTCAAATAAGTGTCTTGCAATAAATCATTGGCATCTTCGGCATTGGTGGTTAAAGAATAGGCAAAACTTCGTAATGAAGGTTCCATAGCGATGATTTCTTTGCCAAATGTATGCTTATTCATTGTGTTGTATGTATTAATTCTGTGTTGACTAATTTATTTTATAGTTTTATTTGTATCAAAAAGCTTTCCAAAAAGACAGGTTTTCAATTTTTTTTTATCATTCATTTGAGTGGTCCCAAGCATTTGAAAACGCTATATCTTTGACATAAAATGATTATACATTATGAAAACGCAAAACAAAAAAATATATTACATATAGGCTTATTTTTTACGTAATTTTTTATACTTTTGTTTCGAAATTAGAAACTACTATGGATAAAAAACAAAAGAAAAGGACTATCTACTTTTTTTTCTTATTGATATTAAGCGAAATAACTGTATTTTCCACGGGTCATGCACATCTCCCCATGGGAGCAAAAGCACTGTCGATGGCGGGCACGTCGGTGGCGGTGATTGATTTTTGGTCGGTGTATAACAATGCAGCCCTCATGCCTTTTCACTCCCCAAAAGGGATAGGATTACATTACGACAATCGTTTTCTGTTGAAGGAAACATCCTGTATAGGCATAGGGGCACAATGCAGTCTTGATGAAAGTTCGGCTTTGGGGTTGTACGCAAAGCATTACGGATACCGGAATTATACGGAATGGAATGTAGGTCTTGCCTATGCAAAAGCATTTGCCGAAGTATTTTCATTCGGACTACAATGTGATTATCTCTTTCATGCCTTTGGCGACAAGCACTATGGTAGCCGTCATGGTTTTACGTTTGAAATGGGGATGTACGGAAAAATCAACAAAGAGCTGAGCCTGGGATTTCATATCTACAATCCCGCCCGTTTGAAAATGGGAGGAAAAAATCAGGCTGCTTACACCCTACCCTTGATTTTTCGTTTCGGTTTTTGCTATAGTTTCACCCATTGCTTGCTCAGCTGTGAAATGGAGAAAGATTGGGACACTCCAAGTTTGTTTCGTATGGGCATAGCCTATGAAGCGAATAAAACGTTTTACATCCGTGGAGGCTTGTCTTTACCTACCTTTAGTGTTTCGGTAGGTGTAGGCTTGGTGTATAATCACCTCATCCTGGATGTAGCATCCTCCTACCATGGCATCCTGGGCTATAGTCCGCAATTATCCATTATGTATACCTTTGGCCGTGAGAAAAATAAAGATATATAAGACCGTTAGCTTAGGGTATTTGCTCTTATGCCTAAACTCCATGCATGCCCAAATCGACAGAGGAAAGGCATCTACCGCTTTGGACATAGAAGCAGCCGAAGATCATTATATATCCTATGCATTGGAACGCTTAGCCGAAACAGTAGGCGAAACAAGCGATTTGAGCGAAGCGGCCGAACACCATGCCTATTACGCTAAGCATAAAATGAACATCAATCAGCCCGACTATGAAGTGCTGGCTTCGGTATTTCAACTCAACGATTATCAACTCTATCATCTGAGACGCTATATGGATCTATATGGTCCTCTGTATAGCATCTATGAATTAGCCGCCGTAGAAGGATTTGATAAAATGGCTGTGCTACGTCTGTATCCATATATTGTTTTCGAAGCAAGGAAAGAAGAAGCGGTCGAACTCAGCAAACGGATAGGTCGTGCCAATCAAATGCTTTTGCTGCGTTACGGCCGTATAATCGAAAAAAGCAAAGGTTATACTCCTGACTCCTTGGCACGTTTGTCGGGTCGTTACTATGAGGGTTCGCCGGATGCTTACCTGTTCAAATACCGTTTTCAGGATCGAAAAAAGCTGAGTGTCGGCTTCACCGCCGAAAAAGATGCAGGCGAAGCATTATTCAAGGGCTCCAATCGCTATGGGTTTGATTTTTACTCATTTCATCTGTATTATAAAGGGAATGGTTTTCTGAAAACCTTGGCAATAGGCGATTACAAAGTGTATTTTGGTCAAGGTTTATCCATGTATGCTGGATTTCGTTTGCCCTTAGCCTCCCACTCAGGCATGCTAAGTCCACTTGCGAAAAGTTTGAGTCCCTATACCTCCTCCGGTGAGACTCATTTTCTTCGGGGAGTAGCCGTCGAATTCGGATATAAAAGAATAAAGTGCAGCTTGTTTGGGTCTTACCGATATTTGGATGCCAGTGTAAGCGACAGCCTCGACAGGGAAGGAATGGGCATACTGTCGCTTCAAACCACCGGTTTACATCGTACGAAAAACGAAATAGCAAAAGAAAAAACCATCCGACAATTCCTTAGCGGAAGCTGTTTGCATTATACACACCGGCTTTTTCATGTAGGCTTGGGTGTGTTTTATAGCCACTTGAACCATCCCTTGAAGCGCACTCTGTATCCTTACAATCAATTTGCATTTCATGATCAAGCTTTGTTGAATGTAAGCTTCAGCTATCGGGCTCTGATCAAAAAAATTAGTTTGTATGGCGAACAGGCAATAAGTGATAACGGAGGCTTTGCGCTTTACAATGCCTGTATCCTGTATATGGACCCTCGTTTTAGCTGTAGTTTGGCACATCGTTATTATGCGGTCAACTATCAAGCCATACAAGCCAATGCCTACGCACAATCCTCGGGCAACACCAACGAAAATGCGCTGCTTTGGTCTTGTCAAACTACAATAAACAAATACATAAATATACAAGCCTATGTGGATTATTTTCATTTTAAGTGGTTAGCTTATCGTATCGATGCTCCCTCACAGGGCTATGAAATCTTCCTGAAAAGTCATTTCACCCTCCATACAAACTGTGAGACGTATCTACAATACCGATGTAAAAGCAAAGCCCTGAATCGGGCTTCAGCGCATCTCAACCACATTGTCGACACTAAGAAACAACAGTGTCGGCTACATGTCAACTATCAGCCTATAGCCTCATTGCGTTTTATCTTCTGTGCTGAAATGCTGCTGTATAGACAAGAAGATTGGGAAGAATCAAAACATGGATTTCTCATGTATCAGGATATAAAATGGACATATAAACGCTTTCAATTATATACCCGTTTCGCCTTGTTCGACACCCCTGATTACGACACCCGACTCTATGCCTATGAAAACGATGTGTTGTATACTGTTTCTGTCCCGGCCTATTATTATACCGGCAACCGCATCTATGGGATGTTGAAAGTAGAAATAAATTCGTATCTGGATGTATGGATACGCCTTTCGCAGAGTTTTTATAAAAATAAACACAGGATTGGAAGCGATTTACAAGAAATCGACACCAATCATAAGAGCTTTCTTCAACTACAGCTCATATATTCGCGCTAAATATTACAATAAGACCTGTGTTTCTTCGTTTAATGCTACATTAACACCTAAAAAAATGAAATTTTTAAACCTCGTTTATATCGTAATCAGCTTGTTTATCAGTGTTGTAAATCTCACTGCACAAAATCCGTCTCCTGCAAGCCAGCGCATAGGCTTATGTTTAAGTGGAGGCGGGGCTTTGGGATATGCACACATAGGAGCCTTACAAGCCTTGGAAGAAGCCGGCATAAGACCCACCCATATTTCGGCCAATAGTATGGGAAGCATAGTCGGTGTACTCTATGCTGCCGGCATCAGTCCCGCCGACATGCTACGGATGATTGAACAAGAAAAAGGATACCGTATACATTCCTTATTCGATGTCAACCTGGGTAAAAACTTCGGCTTTATGAAACACGATAAGCTTCGGAAAGTACTCGACAAATACATTCCGTATAATAATTTCGATAGTTTACAGACCAAGTTTTATGTATGTTGTGTTGACATACGTCGGGGCAAAGTAAAAATCGTAAGCCAGGGCAATAAGCTCAAGGATTATGTCATCGCCTCTTCGTCCATTCCTTTGTTGTATGAATACTGTGTCATCGAAGGCGTGGAATATGTGGATGGAGGTATCAAAAATAATTTTCCCTTAGAACCTTTGCTGGAAGAAAAATGCAATAAAATCATTGGAATAAATGTCATTAATTTCACCCCTTCAGATACCACCATCAAAGCCGAAGACCTTTTATCCAACCTTTATGCCATTATCGACGAAAGCATCAACGAGCATAAATACAAACAATGCGATTTTTATGTGCCCATCAAAGGCCTAAATTCCTATAAATACAGTACCGTAAGCTATAAACGCTACAAAGAAATTTATCAAATCGGGTACGAAAATATGAAAGCATACATCGAGCAACATCCGGAGATTTTGGAATAAAAAAAAGAATGTTCATTAGAAACCATCGCAGCATATATCGGATTGATTGTTTGAAAATGATGTATGGTTTGAGAAAAAACGCTACTTTTGCATATGCAATAGAAACAAAAAAAATAGCTTATCATATAAAATGCAAAAGAGATGGAAACAGCAATCAATGAAAGAGTAAACAGATGGTTAGAGGGCACTTACGACGAAGAGACCCAAACAGCCATCCGACGCATGCAAGCAAACTCTCCCGAAGAATTATCCGATGCTTTTTACAAAGACCTTGAGTTCGGCACCGGAGGATTACGCGGAATTATGGGAGTAGGCACGAATCGCATGAATAAATATACCGTTGCCATGGCCACCCAGGGATTAGCCAATTATTTAAAACAGCAATTTTCCACGGAAGTACAGAAAGTGGTTATTGCATACGATTCGCGCAACAACAGCGCCTATTTTTCCGAAATCACGGCTGATGTACTTTCTGCCAATGGCGTGAAGGTCTACGTCTTTGATACGATTACCCCCACCCCTGAATTGTCGTTTGCCATACGGCATTTGCACTGTCACAGCGGCATCGTCATTACGGCTTCGCATAATCCCAAAGAATATAATGGATACAAGGTGTATTGGCAGGACGGCGGACAATTGGTAGCGCCTCACGACCATCGCATCATAACGGAAGTGAAGAAAATTACTCGTTTCGAAGAAGTTCGTTTCGAACGCAAAGCAGAAAACGTTTCATATATAGGAGAAGAAGTCCATCAAGTGTATATAGAAAGGGTGAAAGCCCTGTCGATGCATCCGGAAATCATCCGCAAACAACATGATTTAAAAATTGTATATACGCCCTTACACGGTACGGGTGTTTATTTGGTGCCTAGAGCCTTGCGGGCTTTCGGTTTTAGCGATGTGTCGTTGGTCGAAGCGCAAGCTGTTCCCGATGGGAATTTCTCAACAGTCGTATCGCCCAATCCCGAGGAGATAGCGGCCATGAGCATGGCCATCGAAGAGGCCAAAGAGAGGAATGCCGATATTGTACTTGCCACCGATCCCGATGCCGACCGAATCGGACTGGCCGTTAAAAAGAAGGATCAGGACTATGAACTCTTGAATGGAAATATGACTCTTACACTTTTAATTTATTATATGTTAAAAGAATGGAAAAAGAAAGGGAAAATCAACGGCCGGCAATTTGTCGTAAAAACCATTGTTACTACCGAATTGGTACGCGATATAGCCCAAAAAGAAGGCGTAGCTTGTTACGATGTACTTACGGGCTTTAAATTCATAGCCGAAAAAATCCTTCACTATGAAGGAGAAAAAGAATTTATTGCCGGAGGCGAAGAAAGCTTCGGCTGTTTGGTAGGCGATTTTGTACGCGACAAAGATGCTGTCATATCCTGTTCCATCTTAGCCGAAATGGCTGCCTGGGCCAAAGAACAAGGGAAAACCTTGTACGACGTCTTGATTGATATCTATATGGAATATGGTCTTTATAAAGAACACTTGATATCCATCACTAAAAAAGGGCAACAAGGCTCTCAGGAAATCAAACGTATGATGCAAAGCTACCGAAGTGAACCGCCCAAAGAAATCAACGGATCTAAGGTAATACGAATAGACGATATCCTCTTATTGCAAAGCTTCGACTGTCGGAACAACCACAAAAAATCCATCCACGATTTACCCCAATCAGATGTATTACAATTCTTTTTAGCCGACGGCAGTAAAATCACCGTACGTCCTTCGGGTACCGAACCCAAAATTAAATTTTATTTCAGCGTCAAAGAAAACTTAGTCAACAGAAATCAGTTTGATGCCATGCATCAAAAATTAACGAACAAAATAAACAATATAATTCAATCAATGAAGTTATAAATCAAAAAAAAAATAATACATGGAATTCACTGTAAAACAAATTGCCGATATGATAGGAGCCGAAGTCGAAGGAAATCCCGATGCCATAATCAGCAAATTCTCCAAAATCGATGCCGGCGAAGCACAAGGCTTGTCCTTTTTAGCGAATCCGAAATATACGCCACATATATATACTACCAAAGCTACGGCAGTATTGGTTGATAAAAACTTTGTGGCTACACAATCCGTGTCATGCACCTTGATTCGTATCGAAAATCCCTACTTAGCCTTTGCACAATTAATGACCTTAGCCCAACAAAAGCAGCTCAAGAGTGGCATTTCATCGCATGCAGCCATTGCCAAAGGAGTGAAAATGGGAAAGGATGTTTACATAGGAGATTTTGTATCCATAGCAGAGGGCGTAGTATTAGGCGATCGAGTACAGATCTATCCACACACATACATAGGCGAAAATGTTACCATAGGAAACGACACCACATTGTATTCGGGCGTAAAGATTTATCATTCTTGTGTGATTGGGAACCATTGTACCCTCCAAGCGGGAGCCATCATAGGAACGGACGGATTTGGGTTTGCACCTCAATCCGACCATCAATATACCAAGATACCCCAATTGGGTAATGTTGTTATTGAAGACAATGTAGACATAGGAGCCCATACCTGTATTGACCGTTCGACCTTAGGTTCAACTATTATCCGGAAAGGGGTTAAGTTATGTAATTTTATACAAGTAGCTCATAACTGTGAAATAGGAGAAAATACCGTCATGGCAGCCATGTGTGGCATTGCAGGTTCCACCAAAATCGGCAAGAATTGCGTTTTTGGCGGTCAAGTGGGAGTGAATTGGCATTTAACCATAGGCGATAACGTGCAAGTGGGAGCGCAAAGTGCCGTAAATAACAGCTTTAAAGATAACAGTGTGGTTTTGGGAACACCAGCCTTTGAAGCGGCCGATTGCATTAAATCCTATGCCATCTTTAAACATCTACCAAGCATCGTGAATCGTATCAGGGATTTGGAAGCGAAAATAAAATAAAGAATGCGTAACCTCCTTGTTTTTATCCTTAAAAATAGCCACGTATTTCTCTTTGTATTTCTGGAAATACTGTGTTTTGCTTTTATATATCAATCCGGGTCCTATCGCCAATGGGTGATGAACACCGCTTCGAAAGAAATATCAGGTCCTATTTTGCAATTCCGTGCCGGCTATAGAGAATATGTTCACTTGAAAAAGATCAATGCACAATTGATGGATGAAAACCAAAGATTAATACATGAAGCCTATAACCGAACCCTAACTTTTTCCCCTCTATATCTTTCGGTCGATTCAAACCGGATGCCTGTTTTTGAATATATTCACGGCAATATCATTGAAAATACCACCCACAAACAATCCAATTATATCATATTGGATAAAGGGAAAAATGACGGCATAGGGGTAGATATGGGGGTTATATCCCCTTTGGGAATCGTAGGCATAGTAAAGGATGTTACCCCTAATTTCAGCATTGTATTGTCCCTATTACATGAAGATTTCAGTATAAGTGCCAAACTTAAAAAAAATGAGGTTTCGGGCATCCTGATTTGGGATGGGAAAAATCATTCCAAAGCCATACTGAAAAACATATCGTCGATAGAAACCCTAAACGTTGGAGACACCGTTGTTACGCAACATTCGCTGATTTTCCCCGAAAATTATCCTATAGGGAGGGTGTCATCCATTAATAAACGGGTAAAAGGAGGTTATTATTCCTTGGAAATTCAGCTGTTTGAACCCATGGATAGAGTGAATAAGGTATGGATTATAAAAAACAATTATTCCAGAGAATTAACAACCCTTAAAGAAAAGGTAGACGATGAATAAACTCATACAAGGAATTATATTTTTATTTTTACTTTTTTTTCAGGTGTTGGTATCCAATAGCATCTCCTTGTGGGGTATCATTACGCCTATGGTCTACATCATGTTTATCTTGACACTACCCTTTCAAATGCCGAAATGGCAAGTGGTAAGCTTAGGATTTATCATGGGCTTTTCCCTTGATCTATTTACCGGAATATTAGGACATCATGCGGCAGCTTGTGTGCTCATAGCCTTTCTACGCATGCCCATCATTAAGCTTATCCCTTCCCATATAAGCTTCGAAGAACATTTGCGACCGATATTTTGGGATATGCATTTTTCTTGGTATGTGCAATATAGTTTTTATTTAACGCTGATACATCACGTTTTTTACTTTTTTTTAGATAGCATGAGTTTTCATAATTTCTTTTTGGTATTGGGTATTGCCTTTTTAAATAGCTTTGCCAGCGTGTTATTTATTCTTATTTTTCAAATTCTATTTTACAAGGCTTCCAAACGATATTAAAGCTAAGTCTCATATACTATGACAACATAATTACGTTATATTCATAATGAAATAAAAAAGATGAAAGCTAAGATTCTGACTATATTGAATCTCTGTTTATGTTTGCTTATGATTCAGCAAGTTCATAGTCAAACCGATGAGGTGGGTTATTACAAGGCGCCGCTTTCCAATGATACGTCAAGGTATAGAGCAAGGAACAGTGATTTTTTGTATCATGTATCTACGGGAGGAAATTTCGGTTTACAAGTAGGAAGTTATACGTATATAGAATGTAGTCCTCATGCAGCCTACCATTTCAACAAGTGGGTATCTGTAGGCTTGAATTTCTCGTATAGTTATCTTCGTTACAATTTACAATCTAATCATATAGTAGGAGGAGGCACCTTTGCGGAATTTTATTTTTTGAAATATTTGGCATTGCATGCTGAATATTTATTGTTGAATTATGATAATATCTATGCCATTAATCCAAAAGATCCTCGTCGTATATACTCTCATAATTTGTTGTTAGGTGGAGGTTACTATCAAAAAATAAACGAAAGTTATGCCGTATATTTTTTAGCCTTATATCCTATCAGCAATCGTCCGCAACAGCCTTTTCTGAGCTTTCCCGTATTTAAAGTCGGTTTTACTTTTTGGCCCAAATATTTATGAATCTAAGCAACTACATATCACGTAACATAAGCACACAGACCAAGGATCGCTTTTCGAAGCCTATTGTGTATATCTCTATCATAAGTGTTGCTTTAGGTGTGAGTGTATTGATTTTGGTGTTTGCCATAACCAGTGGTTTTCGTAAAGAAATTGAAAATAAAGTGATAGGTTTTGGTTCTCATATTGAAATAAGCTTTTTCGATGACAATGCCTCCTATCAAAAAACTCCCATCGAAAAAAATGCAGCTTTTTTAACACAGATAAAAAAACTGGATAACGTCAAAAAAATTCAGGCCTATGCCCTCAAAGCTGGCATCATCAAAACAAGCGATGAAATTGAAGGCATTGTTTTAAAAGGGCTGGACACTCACTATGATGTATCCTTTTTTCAAACACACCTTGTCCGGGGAAAAGTACTACACCTTACTGACACCTCCACATCGAATGAGGCAATAATATCCGAATCCTTGGCTAATAAATTGCATTTGGATACCGGCAGTCGGATGTTAGTATATTTTGTACAAGACCCACCCCGCCAACGCATATTCCGCATTTGTGGCATTTACAAGAGCGAATTAAGCAGCTTTGACCAAACTTATGCCTTATGTGACCTGAAGCATATTCAAAAACTCAATGATTGGAACGAACATCAAATCGATGGATTTGAAATTCTCTTGCATGATTTCAGTCAATTGGAAAAAACAAATACACTCATCAATCAAATCATTCCTTTTCATTTGATATCTCAAACCATCGTAACACGCAACCAAGACCTTTTTAACTGGATAGGCCTCTTTGATCAAAATATCATTGTATTGCTCGTCCTGATAATTATTGTCATTTCAATTTCTGTGATTTCAACCCAATTAACCCTGATGCTGGAACAAATACCAACCATTGGTATACTTAAAACCTTGGGCTGTACAAACCAACACATACGAAATATTTTTTTGCATATTAGCAGCAGAATATTAATCAAAGGATTGATAATAGGGAATGCCATCGGTTTGATTTTATGTCTCATTCAAAAACATTTTCATCTCATCAAACTAAATCCCGACAATTATTATATGTCGCATGTCCCTATTGACATTGTTTGGTATCATCCTGTTTTGATTAATATTTTAATCATCACAATAAGTCTTTTTATGTTAAGCTTTCCCACCTATTTTGTAGGACGAAAAATCAACATCACGGATTCTATTCGTTTGGAATAAAAACGATTATACTTTACAGTATATCAGCGTCATACTTTTATTTTATAGAATATTTTACAAAAACCTATAAAAGATGTAATTTTTTTTAATACTTTAGCAAATCAAAAAATATAAGGATATAAAATCATGATCAGATTATGTAAGATATTTTGTATAAGTGTTTTATCGTTTATTTTAGTAAGTGAAGCATATGGTCAGGCTCGATCCGGTCCGGCAGCGGATGCAGACAAAGCATTCAATACTTTTCAATATACTTTAGCTGCCGAATTATATAAAAAAGCCTATGGCAAGATCAAACGAAATCCGGTCGAAAAGAGAAGGGTTATGTTTCGTATGGCAGAATGTTATACGATGACAGGTAATTTAAAGTTAGCCAAGCGTCAATACCAACGTTTGGAAAAAATCAATTACCAAAAAGATAATCCTTTAATATTTATGAGATTAGGCGATATATATCGGATAGAACGTGATTATCCGAACGCTTTAAAGTATTATGAAAAATATCAGAAAGCCAAGCCGGAAGATCCCCGAAGTGAAGGCAGAATCGAATCCTGCAAAGTAGCTCCCGAGTGGTTAAACAATCCTACCCGACATGAAGTTGAAAACTTTAAACGTTTCAATTCACCACTAAGCGATTGGTCACCTTCCTGGGGTGTTCCCAATAAAGAAAATCAAATCGTTTTTACTTCTTCCCGCGAAGGAAGTACGGGCAAAAAAGAAGATGTTTGGTCGGGTCAATCTTTTTCTGATTTTTATGTATCAAACAAACCTAAAAGTAAAATCGTTGATTTTCCCGGCGAATGGACGACACCTGTTCTTTTGGATAATGCAGGCATTATTAACTCTGCTGCCAATGAAGGGGAATCGAGCTTTAATCCCAAAGGCACTACGATTTATTTTACCCGTTGTTTGGATGAGAAGAAAATGGTATCGCATTGTAAAATATATCAAGCCACCAAAAAGGGACGTTCATGGTCTGAACCCGAGCTCATAGTGTTGGGTCCTGATTCCTTTGATTATGTTCATCCTGTAATCTCTTCTGATGAGTTGACGCTGTATTTTGTGTCGGATGTTACAGGGACCTTGGGAGGTTATGATGTTTGGAAAACAACAAGGTCAAAAAAGAATAAACCATTTGAGACACCGGAAAATTTAGGTCCCAATGTAAATAGCTATGACCATGAAATGTTTCCTTCTTTAGTAAACGACACCAGTTTATATTTTGCCTCCAAAGGCCATGTTGGTTTAGGAGGCTATGATATTTTTGTATCACATAAAAAGGGTGATGATTGGACAAAAGCTGAAAATTTAAAATATCCCATTAATTCGGAAGCCGATGACTACGGCATTATTTTCGACCAATCGAATGTGTTGGATCCTATTTCCGGTTTTCCGTTTATTGAAAAAGGCTTTTTCTCTTCTAACAGAGCGGGTGGTCGTGGCGAAGATGACATTTGGATTTTCAAACTCAGACCATTGATGTTTACCCTCTCGGGCTTTGTCAGAGACAGTGTAACACGACAGTTTGTTGATGGAGCTACGGTAACTATTACCGGATCGAATGGAAAGACATACCGTACAAAAACCGATATCAGAGGATATTACAACTTCGACAAAACAAAAATCGTGGGTAATACCACCTATGAAATCAGCGTTCAAAAAACCGGCTATTACGAGAATGACAATAGCAAAGGTCGCGAAACTACCGTCGGACTTACCGAAAATAAAGATCTCAAACGTGAATTTATCATTAATCCCATTCCAAAAGAACCGGTTGTATTGCCCGACATTTTATATGATTTGGGTGAATGGGATTTAAAACCTCAATACCAAGATTCTTTGATGGGTTTGTATAAAATTATGAAAGACAATCCTACTTTGGTTATAGAATTACGTTCCCATACGGACATTCGTCCCATACCCATGACTAATGATACCCTATCACAACGTCGTGCCGAATCCTGCGTGGCATTCTTGATCGATTCTTTGGGTGTAGAGCCTCAACGTTTAGTAGCTAAGGGCTATGGTGAGCGTATTCCACGAACTCTCATGAAAGATGTCGTTTCAAGAGGAGTTCCCTTCAAAAAAGGGACTGTTTTAACCCCTGAATACATTAAATCTTTACCGAAAAACCAACAAGAAGCCGCCCATGCCTTGAACCGTCGTACTGAATTCTTAATCCTCAGAGACGATTACGTGCCTTCCACGAAAGTATCGGATGTAAGCCAATCGAGGGTTCAAATTATGACTCAAAAATACATCCCCATTGAGAGCAAAAACGGAGAAACCCGCGCTACGGCTTATGTTAACAGCAAAACCGTTAAATTCTTATTGCAAGCAAATACCGATTCCATATACATTTCCTTTGAACAAGCCATGAAATTTTTGAAAGATGCTATCTTTACAGTCGGCGATTTTGAAGCACAAGCAAGTGCTATCGATGAAAAAGACGGCTCCATTATCAATGGGTCCATCGTATTTTTCAAAACACTTCAAATTGGTGATGAAGTCATTGAAAATGTAGAAGCAAAAGTTGTCAAAGGTCAAAAAGATGCACTTATCATCGGAAGAGATGTCTTCATCGAAGAATTCGGTTCCTATTATTTAAGTGAAAAAGAACAAAAATTGATTTTTGAGTAAGTAAATCTAAACATATCCAATCATGATGAATATTTTCCGTATGAGTGATCCTCTTATGGAAAATATTTTTTATCCTAAACACTCATACAATGATTGATTTTGATATACCGGCATTTTACACACAAAGTCCATACGCTTACGTTCGTCGAAAAACGCGTGAAGTCAATATAGGCGGAATATCCTTGGGAGGATCTTATCCCATACGTATACAATCCATGACGAATGTGCCTACTTTAGATACTCAGGCCTGTGTGGCACAAATCGAACGATTAGTACATGCCGGCTCAGACTATGTGCGATTAAGTACACCGAGCATGGCCGATGCAAAACATTTAAGTGTAATTAAAACACAGCTCAAGGAAAGAAAGTTAGACATTCCTTTGATTGCCGATGTTCATTTCAACGCCAAAGTTGCCGAAGAAGCGGCACGGAGAGTGGAAAAGGTACGGATAAATCCCGGTAATTATATAGATAAAAAAACAGATACATGGCAGTATACGGAAAAGGAGTATACACAAGCCATCGAACAAATGGCTGAGAAATTAGAATCACTTTTGAAAATTTGCAAACAATACGGAACAGTCGTGCGAATAGGGACAAATCACGGTTCTTTATCCCAACGCATCCTGAGTCGTTACGGCAATACTCCTTTGGGAATGGCTATTTCTGCCATGGAATTCGTAGCTATTTGTCATGAGTTTGGTTTCCACGACATCGTTCTTTCCATGAAAGCCAGTAATACCAAAATCATGATTCAGTCGGTGAGATTGTTGGCGGCTATGTTGGATGAAAAAAAATGGAATTACCCCTTGCATATCGGATTAACAGAAGCCGGTGACGGAGCCTACGGACGTATTAAATCTGCAGCGGGTATGCTACCCTTGTTAGCGGATGGAATAGGAGATACGATACGGGTATCTTTAACCGAAGATCCCGAAAATGAAATTCCATTCGCTAAACTTTTATCCCGTATAAAACATACAAGTTCGCCATCTTCGGACACAAATAATCCTCCTATTCGATACAATCCCTATGTCTATACGAAAAGAGAAACAAGTTCCATCGATCATAGGTATAGAAACGCTCCCTTCATCGTATCCGACTATATAAACATAGCATCGGAAGACATTCCTCTTGAGGCAAGCCGAGACTTTGTAGTCATTAATGATAATGACGTAACAAACATTAAGACACAGGACGTTTTAGTCTTTGAAATCCACGAAAACACAGAACTTTTAGCCTGGAGAAAAAGCCTGTGTAGACTCATAGAAAAAGGGATGAAAAATCCTATCGTATGGAAATTCATATATAAGGATGCCTCATGGACAAGTTTTTACGCCAAAGCTGCCGGCGATGTTTCAACGGTAGCCATAGATGGTTTTGTGGATGGCATATGCTTGATAAACCCTCATTTTTCGGCAGAAAAAATCTATCAGCTATCCCTACAAATTTTACAAGCATGTGGTTTACGCTTCAGTCAAGCCGAATACATTGCTTGTCCTTCCTGTGGACGCACGCAATATGCTATTCAGGATGTATTAGCTCAGATCAAAGCAAAGACCTCCCATTTGCATAGCCTAAAAATTGGTATCATGGGATGTATTGTCAACGGTCCGGGCGAAATGGCCGATGCCGATTATGGATTCGTGGGCAGTGCCAAAGGAAGTATTTGTTTGTATAAAGGCCAGCAATTAATCAAACGAAATGTTGACCAAAACGAAGCTATCGATGCATTGATTACGCTGATCAAAGAACATGGCGATTGGATAGATCCATAAAAAAATCCTGATTTTTGCAAATCAGGATTTTATGTTTAATTACATATGTATTATTTGATAGTAATAGCACTTTTGTTCACGTTGATAACCGGAACACCATACACTTTATTGTTTGCAACTTTCTTTTCTGTTACAAACACTAAAATTTCCAAATCTTCATATACCACATCTACATTTCCTAAGCCTAAAGTAGCTGGAATATCATAGGTGAATGTTTTGGAATATAAGGAATCTTTCGCATTAACGGGAATTTCTTCTCCGGAGAAACCGGTAATATAAGCTCTCAATGCATGATTATGCGAATAAGCCGTTCCATCCCACATTTCCGGATAATATTTTGATCCACCTGATTGAGGGCCTTTGATGTTATTTTGAAGTATCGCAATGTTGATTAAATTAATGGTACTATCGGTAGTGGGATTATCGGTAAAATACGCTTGCACCTTGCATGTTAATTTACCGCTGCTTTTTTCGATAGTCGTTTTAGCCGCTACATTGACGTAAGCAGGCATAGTAGTAAGAATTTGATTCACCAAGGTTGGAAAATAAGCTGGATGCCAGCAAAATGCCTTTTTATTGTTGACATTCCAATACATGCGACCGGTTAAACCGGTTGGATAACCTGTTCCATCCATAAATCCGCTCAATAATTCATTGCCTTCCGTAGTGGTAAGAAGAGGTGTTTTCCCATTGGCATAGCCTCCGGCATGTACATTGATATGGAAACAGTTTCCCTCGTATAAATCTGCTAATGAGTCTGTCATCCTATGTCCCACAGGGCAATATTGACAACCGATACCGGTAAATTCTTCAATAAGGACATTGCGGTTTTGAGCAGTCTTGCTTACAAAAATTTCTTCCTGTTGTTTATTCGGATCATCTTTAGGATCATCTTCATCAGGATTACAAGCCGTGAAAGCCAAAGCCAGTAAACTAAGGCTAATAAGGGGTACAATAAATTTTTTCATCATAAATAGTTGTTAAGTTAAAATTAATGTTAATTTAATTATTAATATATCCGTTAATTATAAACATGCAAGGTATAATCATTGATCAATTGAGTTTTATAAGGTCGCAAAGGATGTTCGGATTTGCTTCCGGAATAGGGATATCCGTTTAAAATATTGAAGGAAGAACCGCAAAGGCTATCGTATAATACAAGGTCTACTACACTTACGCGGCCGCCATCTTCCCAATCGTAAGGACAGGCCCGATCATAAGCATAAAACGTATTAATATCAAAACGATAAATAACGATACCGCTGACTCCTCCCGTGAAATATTCATATCCCCCCGTATGAATTAAACGTGAGGCATCAATTGACACGGTAAAATTAACATCGCGTATGGGAATGTCGTTGTAAGGCGTCTCACAAGATATAAAACATGTAATTAATAGTATGATAAGCGATGCCTTGATCATATACACATGATAAATTTTAATGTGCAAATATATAAAAAAAATATTCGTAAATCATTTTTATTTAAATTTATTATTTTATTGCTAAACAAGCACACAATTTTTCGCGTTTGACGCTTCCTTTAAGGGTATAGTATTCTATCATGATGATATACGTACCCACTGCAGCTTTGGATAGATTGTCGCAACTTCCATCCCATGTAATCACTCCTTTTGTTTCTAACAAAGCGTTATTGAGGAGGGTCTTTACTTTTTTTCCTGCGGTATTATAAATGTGAATACTTGCTCTATAGCCGGGTTTTTCGAATTGGTAGGCAATGTGGAGTAAATCATGATATCCATCCTGATCGGGAGAAAATATGTCAGGATATAGGTGAAAAGCCGATTCCACTTCAACATCCTCCGTGTAACAGGAGTTTTGATAGCCCGGACTGGCATAACCATAAGTCGAAGCCGCTGAATGCCAATTTGAGGAATCTTGTGTTTTTCGATGCGGATTGATACGTTCCAAACTCACCCCCTTATCTGATTTCAACAAAGCATAATGCATGTCGGCACGATAATCAAAACGGTCTATGATCCCTTGTTTCGCTAATAAGATGACTCCTCCGCTTTCATTACCATAGGAAGGGAAACTTGCCATAGGGATAAAATTCTTTTCATTTTTACAGAAATAATAGGCTTGAATGATGTCGGGACACTTGCTTAACAGGGCATAATCTTGGGGAAACAACTGAAAACCCTCCTTGCTAATCTCCTTACCCGCATCGATAGTCCCGTTCGCTTTAAGTCGCGACAAGGTAATGTGTTTGAGATCGATGATTTTGTCGGAGCGATTGTAAATTTCTACAAATTCGGTATGGGATGCATCTTTTGGATTAAACAATACTTCATTAATGACGAGGTCGAAGGAATCGGGAGCTTGAGCCATACCGAATGTTAGCGCACTGTGCAAAGGAAGCACGTTGCCGGAACAATCCGTAAGACTATCCAGGACGGATAAGGTATAGATGCATGAGGTAGTCAAAGGCTTAGCCAATGAAAGACAAAGGGATTTACTATTGGGATGTATCCACACTATACTATCTATTTTTATGTTTCTATCTATATGATACGAATGTATATTTTGTAAAGAGCTCATTTTCATGGCTTCGGAAAAGAATAGAAGGATATGCATGGAATCAAGATTCACTACACGAGACAACTCGGGATGTGTACGGTCTGGATTGGGTTCATAACATGCATTTTCCTGACCGGGGCTTCCTCCTCTAGAATCTGAGGAGGATGTCCAGTTGTTTTCTTCTCCACAAGGATTGTCAAAATCGATTATTTCTAATGACCATCCTCCTTCTTGTTTGAGAGAAGTATGCCAGCTGTTTGAAAAGTCTACACTATGTATT
Source organism: Bacteroidales bacterium UBA5266 (assembly GCA_002411545.1). Classification (GTDB taxonomy): domain Bacteria; phylum Bacteroidota; class Bacteroidia; order Bacteroidales; family WCHB1-69; genus UBA5266. Next base: position 21,835 of record DHTG01000075.1, read on the forward strand.
ACCTTTCCTTTATCGTCAAGGAGCTGCAGTAATTGTCCTTGATCAGCTATTCTCAAACTTGACAAAGGCGCTGTTTTACCATAAGGCTCTAACAAAGCGGCATTGGTTTGAGACGTTAGAATAAGGTATTCATAAGGCAAAAGGCTGACACTATCCAAGGTATACACACGACTTCCACACAACACTTGCCATCCGTTTAAGTTGATTTCGAAGGCACAACGGCTTTTTAGCTCAAGGTATTCCGCATCGGGCAACTCGACTTGGGGGCTGGGTTTAGCCATGATTTCGTTGATAATTACATCAAAAGCTTGCGAACAATACCATACCAAATCAAAACCTGTATCTAAACAACAATTTCCATAAGTATCGCACAAGCTATCAATGGATAGGTACAATGTTTCGTTAAAGGGAAGGGCGTTCGTATATATTAATTGTATCTGTCGGAAATCGGGCGAAAGTGTCCTTATCCTATCGGGATGTCCTATCCCTTTGTGTAGGCTATAATGAGAAGGGCTAAGTGCATGGGTTGCATCCAAGGCTTCGTTAAACACCAAATGAATGCTATGCTCATCCTGAAATTGATAGGATAAAAGATAAGGCGGCGTAGTGTCGGTTTGTATTTCCCCACAATAAACATCATCCCAAAAGAATTTTTGCGTATTGGATGCTGTATAGGTGCACAATAAACCCACATAACTCATCGACAAAGCTGCCGTATCATGATAGCTACACTCAAGTATATATCTACTATCCTGTTGATTATGACTAAAAATCCGCCATGTACCTTCTTTGCTTCGTTGCACTTTAACACATATATCAAAAGCAACAGCTATGCTACTATCTAAACCTTTGCATATTAATTGGTGGTGATTGCCGCTTTGTCTGTATAAACGGATGGCATCTCCATTCCCTTTTTCACCGAAGCGAAGATAATAGCCTTCGATTGTTGTATCTTTTAAATTTTTTTTGTTTGAAGAAAGATAAAAAACAGCATAATTGTTATCCGAAGCAGTAAAGGAGAGTTTGACTCTGAAACGCCATTCCATCTCTTGGGTCAGAGCTTGGCATGGAGTAGAAAGATAAGCCCTGCCGGCAGATTGAGCATATAACTGTAATTGCTTCTGTTTATTTACAATAAAACTGTCTACATCGCCCTGCCAACAGGTGTTGTCTTGAAAGTCATCATAACTAAAATCATCAAATACCTGTGCTTTTACTGAACACGATATACAAAAACAGAGAAAATAGGTAAGCCATTTCATAGTAGTCTTTTTTTTTTGCAAAAATATAATAATTTTCATATATTCACAAAAAAGGGAGAAATTAAGTGATTTTTGATTTGTTTTCTATTCCTCATTAATTAAGTAAAAACATTATTTGAGGTATGAATTAATTCCACATGATTAGAATATTGGAAGGTATTTTGTCTGCTTTTGCCTCTCTATTTGTCGATTTGAAGATAATAAGACCGACACGAAATCTAATAAAAACTTATATTTTTCAACAAAGGATTACATAAAAATATGTAATTTTGCATTGTAAAAACAATGACTTGTTTTTTATGAACAACACACATATCACAAATGAAGATAAATAAAAAATATAAAATCAGAAAAATAGCCGGTGAAAGTGTACTCATTATGCAGGGAGAATACGGAGTTGACCTAACCAAAATCATATCTTTTAATGAAACCTCCGAATGGTTGTGGAATGAATTAATGGATAGAGATTTTACGATGAAAGATGTCAAAGAAATGATCTTATCCAAATATCATGTGGATGAGCCTAAAGCACAAAAAGATTCTCAAGAATGGATAGATAAGCTGTTGAAATATCATTTAATAGAAGAATAGATGATACACAGAATATGGAAGTTGATTCCATCTGCCTTTCACAAAAAAGCTTTTTTTATTGTTGTTGCAGCCATTATAAGAGCTTTGCTGAACTTCATCAGTTTGGCCGCTTTATTGCCTATGATATTAATCATTATCGAAGGGGATGAAATTCTCAATCATACTTTTATTGCACAATATGTAGCCAGAGGCCTATTGCCTTCCATGCAACATTTGATTATCATTGGTTGTGTGGTCGTATTTTTGGTGTTTTTAGGTAAAAATTTATTAAGTATAATCTTGTTGCGCTACCAGAACAAAAAATTTAATGCCTTATATGAATATTACTCCAAAAGTATTTTTATCGAATATTATAAAAGAGGATTTACATCCATCAAAAAACGTAATTCGGTATTATTGGCACACAATGTACTGCAAATACCGGGCAATTTTGTTTTTAATGTATTAGGTTCCTTTACAGCCATTATCACGGAAGCCCTGTTGATATTGACCATTTACATCACTTTGTTAATTTACAAACCTTATGCATCTTTACTATTGACCTTAGTGTTTGTTCCTACGGTTTATTTATATATCAAAACCATAAAAAAGAGATTACAGCAAATGGGGCAAAAAGAAAACCATATTCGTCGGAATCAAAGTAGTTTATTGCAGGATGCATTCAAAGGTTATGCTGAAATAGTCATCAACAATGCTTTTCCTTCAGTGCTGAAACGTTACTATAAAAACATAGATTCGATCAAACAAATACGGCTTAAAAACGAGCAGATATCCATGACCCCCAATCCCTTGGTTGAAATGAGTTTGATACTGGGAATCATTGTCATGATATTGTTTAATATGAGATGGGACAACCATGCTCTGCAATTTACTTTCAGTGTGTTTATGATAGCTGCTATACGAATTTTACCGGCTGTACGCATTATTTTGGCCCGTTGGACACAAATCAAATATGCTCATTATGTAATAGATGTAATAGAAGAAGGGACAAAAAGAGAAGGGACGATGGGCAGAACCGTCCCTGGTCAGTATTTACCATTCACCAAACACATCCTATTGGATCGCATCAGCTTTTGGTTTGAAGATGCCAAAAACACGCCTCTTTTCAACAATTTTTCTCTTTGCATTCACAAAGGGGAACGGTTGGGCATCAAAGGCTCCTCCGGATCAGGGAAATCAACACTTTTCCATTTGATGAAAGGTTTTTATTTTCCTATGGAAGGTACCATATACATAGACGATACCCCTTTAACGAATGAAAACATTCGGAAATGGCACAACAACATAGCCTATGTATCGCAACATATTTTTATGATGGACGAAACCTTGGCCAATAACATTGCCATGGCCTTTGATGAAGAAGAAATAGACAGAAAAAAAATAAAACGCATTTTAAAACAATTGCATATGCAAAGACTGATTAATGCATTGCCCAAAGGCATAGATACTCCCGTAGGTGAAGCTGCCAACCATTTGTCGGGAGGTGAAAAACAACGCATCGGCATTGCACGGGCTTTATACAAAGATGCTCAAGTCCTTTTCTTTGATGAAGCCACCTCGGCTCTTGACCCGGCTACTGAACGAGAAATACAACAACTTATTCTTACTTTATCTGAAAACAACAAAGAATTAACTATCATTATGATTGCTCATAGTGAAACTACCTTAACTTTTTGTGACAGAATCATTGATTTAGATAGCTTAAAAAATGACACCCATAAGCCATAGCCCTATATATTACAGTATTGCCAATCATCTTTTTCGCATTGAAGGAGAGGAAACTTCTCACCTATACGAAAATTTACCTAATGCCTTACCTTTTGCGATCCAACATATCGAACAACAAGCTCCTTTGTTTAGTATTCAAATAAGCGTACCTCTACCCGATTGGCAGAAGACTGATCTATCGGCTTGGAACATTGAAACACTCTATAGCTTTGAAGGTGATACTACCGATTGCGTATTTGCTAAATATCCAAAAGGATATTTATTTCGCATGGAAAGTCGTATAGGGGATCCTACTATATTGATGATCAAAGAACATCACTCTGCTGTCTTTTACACGAATTTTTTCCCTTGCCAACATCCCAACTGCTCAAATTTCATCTTTTTATTGTGGATAGCCTATGGAATAGCTTGTGTTTCAAAGAAAACTTTAGCTTTACATGCTTCTACCATTTATTATAAGAATAAGGCTGTATTGTTTCTTGGTGAATCGGGCACCGGAAAAAGCACACATACTGCTCTGTGGCAAAAGCATATACCAGGAGTAAGCTTGCTGAATGACGATAGCCCCATCATACGCATCATCGATAAGCAAGCTTGTGCTTTCGGCTCGATGTGGAGTGGTAAAATCCCTTGCCATAAAAACGAATGTTACCCGATTGCAGCTTTGGTTAGACTTAATCAAGCTCCCTGCAATAACATACAGCGATTGAAAATTCTCCCTGCTCTAAGTGCCGTTTTGCCTTCCTGCCCTACCTTGTTTGCTTATGATGAAGTATTATCCGATTATATTTGCCAAACAGTATCAGACATTATAGAAAAGACTCCTGTTTTTAACTTGAATTGTTTACCGGACAAAGAGAGTGCCCTTTTATCTTTTAATTCCATATTCAAATAATTATCACCATGTTTTTTAAAGTGCCCAACAACGAATTTTTTAAGTGTGTTTTAGAGAGCATACAAGCCGGCGAATCGGTCAAAATCCGCGTCAAAGGCAACAGTATGTATCCCTTTTTAAAAGAAGGTAACGCCATCCTATTATCTCCTTTTGAAGCAAAAGAATTAAAACCCGGAAGCATCGTTTTGTTTGCTTACAGGGATATCTATATTCTACATCGTATTATTGCACGTAAAGATGATAGGCTCATCATACAAGGAGACAATGTATACACCCATGTTGAAAAAGCAACTATATCTCACGTAGTTACCCTTGTAAAACAAGTGCATTATGACAATGGTCGCATCGTTAAACCTCATTCCATGGCATGGAAATTTGCTTATATGCGTAACCGTATAAAGAAAAAAATCAAACGTATGATTATTCCCACCATGAAAAAATTGAACGTTTTTAAATCCTAATTTTCTATGCCTGTATCTTTTAACGACAGATCTTTGTTTTTACTTATAAACAGTACCTTATGGAAAACCAAGCTGCCTATTGCTGCCTATGAACACGTAAGTGACAACGATTGGGAATACCTTTACCAACAAGCCCGAAAACAAGGATTGACCGGATTGGTTTATGACGCTATTTCCAGTCTCCCTACCCAACAACTTCCTCGAAACTTGCATTTAAGATGGGTAGCCCATGTCGAAGCTATTGAAGAACGTTATCATCAACAGCAGCATGCTCTGGAAAAGCTAGGCGCCTTATATCGTCAACATGACATACGCATTTTGCTATTGAAAGGCATAGGTTTATCCACGATGTATCCCTTTCCTTCTCACCGAGAAGGCGGTGATATCGATGTATATCTGTTCGGGGATTATGAAAAAGCCAATCGTATCATGGAGAAAAACGGTATAGATGTTAATACCGGTATAAGCATCAATCCCAAACATGCCATTTTCTATGTAAAGGGAATTCCTGTCGAAAACCATAGATACTTTTTAAATATAGATCATGCCTTTAAGTCCAATCGCATCCTTCAAGACCAGCTTTTCAACATACTGAAAACACATCCCTGCGAAAGCCTGCAAGTGGGGGAAGAAACCATCTATTTACCTCCCCCCATGTTTAATGCCTATTACCTCATCATGCACATCATCACACATCTTGCAGGCTTTGGTGTCGTACTAAGGCATTTATGTGATTGGACAATATTTCTTAAAACCTATCATGATACACTTGATTTTAAAGAATTAAAAGATGTATTGGCTGATGCAGGCTATCTCAAAGCGGTGAATCTATTGACTACGCTGTGCGTTCATCACCTGGACTTAGCCGTGGATCATGCCGGACCTTTTTATACTTCCTCTAACAAAAGCGAGGACAAACTCTTGCAAAAAGCTATTCTACACCCTCGGTATGAGGATGTATCAAACATAAAGCATCCGCTTAAGGTAGTGTACATTAAAACAGCACGTTCCATTGAACACATGAAAATCAATATATTATTACATGGATACCGTTTTGCTCTAACATATCTTTTTGCCATCTTAGGCAAACGTATCAAACAACCGCAAAAAATCTTTCGTTTTTCCACAAAATAATTCGGATTGTTTCGCTCTCACAGTAGCTGATTGAAAACTATCTGTTAAGCCGACGTACATAAAAATATTTTTATAAATGCCTCATTTATTTTAAAAAATTGTGTATGTTTGCATTCAATTTTTGAAGAGAGATGAACTTTGTAGAAGAATTGACATGGAGAGGGATGATACACGATGTCATGCCCGGTACAGAAGAATTATTACAGAAAGAATACGTTTCGGCTTATGTGGGCATAGACCCCACGGCTGATTCTTTGCATATTGGTCATTTGGTAAGCATAATGCTATTGAAACATTTGCAACTGGCCGGACATAAACCCCTGATATTGGTGGGAGGCGCTACCGGTTTGATAGGCGACCCCTCCTTTAAATCGGAAGAACGACAATTGCTTTCCAACGAACAAATCGAACATAACCTGAAAGCCATTAAAAACCAATTAGCCAAATTGCTCGATTTTGATCAAGTGGACAATGCCGCGGAATTATTGAATAATTACGACTGGATGAAAGACTATACCTTCTTGGAGTTCATACGAGATATAGGCAAACACATCAGTGTAAACTATATGATGGCCAAAGATTCGGTCAAAAAACGCATGGAAACAGGCTTGAGTTTTACGGAATTTGCCTACCAATTGTTGCAAGCTTATGATTTCCTATATTTGTATCAACATAAAAACTGCCGCCTTCAGATGGGCGGTTCCGATCAATGGGGCAATATTACTACCGGCACCGAACTGATACGAAGGGTATGCGGAGGAGAAGCTTTCGCACTCACCTGTCCTTTAATCACCAAAAGCGACGGCGGTAAATTCGGAAAAACGGAAAACGGAAACGTATGGCTCGACCCTACTAAAACATCGCCTTATGCTTTTCTTCAATTTTGGCTCAACGTCTCCGATGAAGATGCGAAAAAGTTTATTCGTATTTTTACCCTGAAAAAAGAAGCCGAGATACGCTCTTTGGAAGAAAAACACGACAAAGCACCTCATCTACGCATCCTTCAAAAAGCCTTGGCCCAGGACATCACCATTTATGTTCACTCCGAGGCCGATTATCAAAGTGCCTGTGATGCCTCCGAAATTCTCTTTGGCAAAGGGACCAAAGAAAGCTTAGCCACACTCTCCGAAGCTATGTTTTTGTCGATATTCGAAGGAGTACCCCGCTATCCTATTGCACGGGATTTGATTCAAAACGGAGTAGCTTGCGTAGATTTATTGTCTGAACAGAGTGGTATCTTTACCTCCAAAGGTGAAGTCAGACGACTAATCAAAGAGGGAGGACTGATGCTCAATAAAGAAAAAATCAACGAAGATGTTACCATTAACACCGATTACTTGATTAACCATAGATATATCTTAGTACAAAAAGGGAAGAAAAATTATTTTGTCATTGTTATTCAATAAAACATAAAAAAATGAAAATATACATATATTTAATTGGCTGTTTGCTATCTATAACACTTTTGACGCCGAATGTAGATGCTCAAACCTTAAAGGAAATAACCGCATCGAAACATGAATACCGTAAGAAAAACTTAGGAATAGAAAAGAAAAAATCGCTTCAAAGGACCCGCCGCGGAGGCATGATGACCTATCCGGTGGGAATAGCAGATAAAAAAATAAACATGGGATTTACCTTAGGCGGCAATTTAGCTTTGATGGATGCCTTGAATAAACAGAACTGCCCCATAGGAGGTGGTTTTTCCCTCTTTATGCACGGCATCCTTAAAAATACCAACACCCTTGCACTCGGAGCTGAAATCAAAGGCTTTTATCTACTGGCAAACCGCGATAAATATGTCAAACAATTTCAAGTTATGAATATAGAATCCGAATCCTTGATGGAACCTTCGGCTACTGTCGGAAATTGGATATTGGCTACCGCTCAGTTCAGTGTCATGGGAAACTTCAACCCACGTCCCCGTTTCAACATCCAAATCAAAGCTAATGCAGGTCCTTTGTTGGCTATGGTTCCTAAATATGATGTCATGTATCAACTCAAAGAAATTCAATCCGACGGAACCTATAAAATCACCACTTATGATTTTGAATACCAAACTAAAAACGAGGGTATGATGGCCATAGGCGGGGCTGTTACGCTAGGAACGGATATGCTGTTTGCCATTACCAAACATGCCGAATTTAAATTGGGTATTGATTGGTCTTATTTACGCTTTAATTATTATGAAATCGGAGTTAAAAGAATTGAATATCAAGAGGTAGAACAAGCCGAAATAAGTCCTTACGGTGTAGACAAAAATAATTTACCCAAAACACGGGTAGCTCAATTTGGTGTATTCGACATCCATGCCGGTTTTGCGTTCAGTTTTTAAGCTAAAAAGAATCAACATAAAAAATCAATAATAATTAAAAAATTGTATCCATGAAAAATGCAACCTTTAATTTTAGAGAGCCTAAGAATGAACCGGTTTATTCCTATGCTCCCGGTTCGGAAGAAAGAAGACTTTTACAAGAAGAGTTAGAAAAACAAGCCAATATGCAGGTAGAAATTCCCTTGATTATTGGTGGTAAAGAAATCAGAACAGGCAATACAGCCAAAGTAGTGATGCCTTGTGATCACAAACACGTATTAGCTACTTATCATAAATGTACGGAAAAAGAAGTACATATGGCTATTGAAGCAGCCATGGAAGCCAAAGAAGCCTGGGCTAATTTACCTTGGATAGAACGTAGCAGCATTATGTTAAGAGCCGCCGAACTCTTTGCTAAAAAATACCGTTATGTGATGAATGCTGCCACTATGCTGGGACAAGCAAAAAATGCCATGCAAGCCGAAATAGATTCCGCCTGTGAGGCTATTGATTTTATGCGATTTAATCCTCATTTTGCGGCTAAAATCTATGGAGAACAACCGATGTCGCCCCAAGACTGTATCAATCGTATAGAGTATCGTCCCTTAGAAGGTTTTGTATACACCATTACCCCGTTTAACTTCACCGCCATTGCCGTGAACTTAAACATCAGTCCCGTACTTATGGGTAATGTTACCGTGTGGAAACCTGCCACCACATCCCTATTGTCGAGCTATTATGCGATGAAAATATTGATGGAAGCAGGAGTGCCTGCCGGTGTGATCAACTTTCTCCCCGGCTCGGGTTCCGTAATCAGCAATGTCGTATTAAATCACAAAGATTTTGCCGGCATTCACTTTACAGGATCTACTTCCGTTTTCCAAAGTTTCTGGAAAACCGTTGGTGAAAATATCGCCAAATACAATACCTACCCGAAATTAGTCGGTGAAACCGGCGGTAAAGATTTCATTTTTGTTCATAAAAGTGCTTGTGCGAAAGAAGTGGCAACCGCCATCGTACGCGGAGCTTTCGAATTCCAAGGACAAAAATGTTCTGCTGCTTCACGAGCCTTCATTCCGGCTTCTTTATGGCAGGATGTGAAAAAGAGGGTGCTCTATATGTTGAGCGAAATAAAAATGGGCGATGTACGTGATTTTTCCAATTTTGTCAATGCCGTTATCGATGAAAATTCCTTCGACAACATCGCCGGATACATCGAAAGAGCGAAAAAATCGAATGAGGCTGAAATTATAGCCGGTGGCAGATGCGATAAATCCGTAGGCTATTTTATTGAACCTACCGTTATCTTGGCAAAAAGCCCTACTTATGAATCCATGGTGGAAGAGATTTTCGGGCCTGTGATCAGCATTTATGTGTATGAAGATGAAAAATACATCGAAACCTTGAAAATATGCGATAGTGCTTCGCCATATGCTTTAACAGGTTCCATCTTTGCTCACGACCGTTACGCTGTCATGATTGCCGATCAATACCTGAGAAATGCAGCCGGTAATTTCTATATCAACGATAAACCTACCGGTGCCGTTGTCGGTCAACAACCTTTTGGGGGAGCTCGCGCTTCGGGTACCAACGACAAAGCCGGCAGCTACCTCAACTTGATACGTTGGACATCCCCCAGAACCATCAAAGAAACCTTAATTCCACCCACGGATTACACCTATTCCTTTTTGAAAAAATAAGAAAAAGATTCTTTATATATCCTAACGTCTCAAACCGGTTTTGAGACGTTTTTTTTATAGTCCTTTCAAAGGATGATACAATGAAAATTTCTTTGCTCAAATTCGTC
>DHTG01000034.1 GCA_002411545.1 Bacteroidales bacterium UBA5266
ACAAAAATGAAAAAACAATATGTATTAATAGGACTTTTTTATGTAAGTCTGTTCAGCTTGTTTTCACAACAACAAACCGTTAAGTTAAATTTTAGTGCTAAGATGCAAGACAACACCTGGCAAGCATTAGACAGTGTATGCATCACCAACCAGAGCCGTTCGTGGTCGGTAACGATTCATTATCCGGACACCCTCTTGGAGATGATTAACAGTGTAGGCATCAACGAACCGGTATCGAATGGTTTTGCTTTGATGCAGAACATTCCCAATCCTTTTAAAGGAAGCACCGACCTCAGCTTGTTATTGCCCGCAAGGGAAAGGATTACATTAAAAATGTTTGACTTAAATGGCAGGGAATGTGCTTCTTTATCACAAGAACTGGAGGCCGGCTTGCATTATTTTCACGTATCGGCAGGAGCAGCGCAAATGTATGTATTACAAGTAACAAGTTCATTTGGCAATAAAACGCTTAAAATGTTGGCCCTTGAAGCGGAAGCTTCTTCTTGTATTACTTACAAATGCTTTACTCCTCAGAAAGTTCAGGCATACCGGAAGGCATCAACGGACAAAAAATTTATTAGCAACGACCAAATGGTCTATACCGGCTATAGCACCTACGAAGGTGTCGTGCGAAGACACAGCATACACCATATGCATGCCGGAAATGATACCTCCCTTACCTTTATACTGCCCATGGGTTATAGTGTAGGCGATGTTTACTATGATTCTAAGGGGAAACCGGAAGGAATCGTATGTTGGTTAGCCGACACTGTCCTTAGCATGGCAGGAATAGCATATGGAAATCACGGAAAAATTATTTCCATGGATGAAGGGGTAAGTCTTATGTATTCAACCAATAATTCAGGTTACCCTACGCGCGCCTATGATAGCTTAGACGGAAGAATCAATACGGACATTCATATGAATATCAAACAGGATACTAATTATATGTTTCCCGAACGTCTGGAAGCGGTTAGTTGGTGTACTGATAAAGGAGAAGGATGGTACTTCCCTGCCAGGTGTGAATTAGCAGCTATTTATGCTATGGTTGTAAAATTAAACACTTCATTGCAAAATGCAGGGGGAACACTTTTCACCGTTTCTCTTATGCAAGGCCCAAGCTATTGGTCGTCGACCGAAAAAGTACAAATCGGCACCGAAGCCTGTCAGGCATATAGTATTTATTTTCACAACGGGCTGCTGGGATTGAATCCCGTATATGAAAAACTTCGGGTAAGGGCCATGAAATGGTTTTAAACACGGAATTTTATGTATTTTAATGGATTTGTTTTCGCCAAGGATTTTCCATTTATCATCGCAAGCTTGAATGTTTAAATATCCTTTCGGAGATTTTAACAACGGGGATATAAGTTGCCGGGAAGCTAATAATCATTACGGTCAATAATATAAAAACAATATCTCTCACATAAATCTTTACGGGATAATAATTGAGCATATAGCTTCCGTCGCCGAAATGTATGAGGTGAAAGGTCGTTTGCAACCAGCAGAATATTCCTCCGATCATCAATCCGATTATCGCTCCCGTGAAAGTAATCATCATTCCTTCAAGCATAAATACTCTTTTCACAAAAGCATTAGGGGCTCCTAAGCTATACAATACATTGATGTCTTTTTGCTTGTCGAGTACCAGAATAGCGATCATTCCGATGATATTGAACGATGCTACTAACAGGATAAAGGTAAGGATGAGATAAATGGCTGTTTTTTCAGCTTGCATCACTTTGTATAAGTCTTCCTCCTGTTGATAGGCATCCTTGACGTAAAAGTCGGGTCCAAGCACCTCTTTTATTTTTCCGATGCTTGCTTTTACGGAAGCCTTGGGATCAACAGCGATTTCCAGGGACGTTATTTGATTGGTATACTGCATCAAATCGCGGGCAAAAGCAATAGGAACAAACACATAGGAAGCATCGTATTCCGTTCCCGAGACAAAAAAACCATAAGGAGTAATGCGACGAATATTAATGTTTTGTGTCGGATTAGCCAGATTTGTTTTCTTATGCCTATTGGGGTAATAAACACTCAATGAATTATTAAACATAGACGACACGGCACAATTGAGGCGAGAGGCGACCCCCGATCCCAAAATGGCGGCATGCATAGGACCCGATGCCAATAAAAAGCTACCGGCATACACCATGGTGTCGAGTCGTTTCAAGCGGTAATAATCGGGAGCTACCCCTTTTATCTTACCGATAAACTGTCTGTCTTTGTAAGCGAAAACAGCCACATCCGTCAATACTTCCGACACATAATCCACTCCTTCAATGTCGTGGATGTTTTGCAGCACTTTATCGCTGAGCACAAAAGTTTTGCCTTTTTTGGGTGTGATTTCTATATCGGCATGAAAGGTATTGAAATTATGCGATACATAATTTTGCAAACCATTGAAGATGGATAGGATAATAAATAAAGCCCCTGTACATACCACGACACTTAACAAAGAAATCAGCGAAATTACATGGATAATGCTATGCGATTTCTTGGCAAAAAGATAGCGAAATGCGATAAAAAAAGCGGCTTTCACTGTTTTAATAAATGCTCAATGTTTTCAATATAATCCAATGTATCATCCAAGATAAAGCTTATTTCAGGTACAATACGCAATTGATGTTTAATGCGTTGTCCGAGTTTATAACGGATTTCTTTGTTTTTTTCTTCTATTCTGTCTAAAACCTCTTGCTTGTCATTGGTCGCAAATATACTGAGGTAAATGCGGGCAATAGCTAAATCTTTGCTCACTTTCACCTCCGTAACGGTAATTAAACCTTGTTTATCGATTAAATGAGGTTCGGTTTGAAATATTTCGGCAATTTCTTTTTGCAAGAGTCGGGCTACTTTCAGTTGTCGTTTTGTTTCCATGAGAGCGGGTATTTTTAGTATTTCTAAAACATTAACGCAGATTTTTTCTTTTTATGCTATGTCGTTTGCTAAACGTGCCTGCCATGAACAAGCTCGGGGCATAGGAAACTCTTTCTATGATTTTTATTTAGGCTTGTAAATCGGGAAGTTCTATTTCAAAACTGATGTTTTTCTTGTCGCATGCTTGCATGCAATTTTTACAAGAAATGATTTCGCCGGTCAGACGTTTTCTCACCAATCGTTCGGTTCGTTCGCTCAAGGCTTCGATATTTATTTTATCTACCACTTCACCGGCAAAAGCATGCATCAACAGTATGCGCGCATTGGTAGTACAGATTCCGCGGGAACGCAAATAAAACATGGCTTCCTCATCCAATTGTCCGACCGTAGAACCATGGCTGCATTTCACATCATCGGCATAAATTTCAAGAAAGGGTTTCGACAACACATCGGCTTCGTCGGTTAGGAGGATGTTGCGATTCGTTTGATGGGCTTCGGTCTTTTGGGCATCCTTTTCCACCAATACATGTCCGATAAACTTTGCTTTGGCTTTGTCATCCAATATACCCTTATACAATTGATTGCTTTTACAATCAGGAGCATGATGTTTGATAAACAAACAATTACTTATATCTTGATTCTTATCGACCAAATACAATCCATTGGTATTGACCTCCGCTTTGGGTTCGTTCAAACTTACGGCGATGGTATTGTGAACCATTCCCCCGTTAAATACGGTCGTATTGGTATTGACTTTGCTGGCCCCTTGTTGTTGAATCAACAAATGATTGATCAAGGTAGACTGATTGTCTTTATTTTCCAATTTATAATAATCGCAATGGGAATCCTTCCCCACATAGATCTCGGTAACAGTATTGATCAGGGTTTCCTTGCATTCCAGGGAATCGTCGCAATGCACAATTTGAACGGAAGCATTCTCGCCCAAACAAATCAGGTTGCGGGGTTGAATAAATAAATGTTGATCGGAGTTGACAATATACACAATTTGAATCGGTCTTTTCACATGGATATGATCGGGGATATAGGCAAAGAATCCATCTTGCCATAAGGCTTGATTCGTATCGATCAGTCCGTTGCTGATTTCTTTGTTTTTAGCGAGATAGGTGGCTACAAGTTCGGGATATTGCAGAATGGCTTCGCGCAAGCTACCCACGAGGATGCCATTGGGAAATAGGGTTAAGGGTGCCTGTTTATGCACATACCAACCATTTAAAAAGGTAAACATATCGGCATGGATATCTTCGGTGGCACATTGAAAATAGTTTTCAACCGGCTGATATTCATTAGGCTCTGTCTGTATACTGTATTTTTTATTTTGGACGATAAAATCCCATTTCATTTCCCGCCACATTTCGTTATCTCTTTCGGGAACCCCTTGTCGATAAAATTGCTCTACCGCTTCTTTACGAAGCGCTTTGAAATAGGGATTAGAGCCGTTACTTATCGTATAGCTTGTCAAGAAATCGGAAAAAAATCGATTAATGTCTTCTAATTGTGTCATACATATTTAAGTATAAAAACCGTTTTGTAAGTGCAAAGGTACACAAATTTGATTTTACAGTTTTATAAAAAAATTAAATTCAAGAAAAAAACAGGGTCTTTGCCTGTATTTTAAAAAAAACACTACCTTTGCAGTAAATAAAAAATATTGTTTATGATTGAGAATGCGACTAAAACTCCACTATCTGAATACGGAGAATTCGGTTTGATTGACTTGCTTACCAAAAACATTCAACTCAAAAATCCATCGACTATTTTAGGAGTAGGCGACGATGCTGCCATTATCCAAGCCGGCGATCGTCAACAACTCGTATCGAAAGACCTTTTGATAGAAGGGGTGCATTTCGACATAAGATATTATCCATTAAAACATTTAGGGTATAAAGCCATTGCTGTTAATCTTTCGGATATTGCGGCCATGAACGCCAAACCCGAACAAATTTTGGTAGGTATTGCCGCATCGAGTCGCTATACCGTTGAAGCCCTTGAAGAAATCTATGCCGGCATGTATCTCTGTTGCGAACATTACGGCGTCGATTTAGTGGGTGGCGACACCACCTCAAGTTTGAGCGGACTCTGTATCAGCATAACGGTACTAGGCTATGCCAAAGCCGAGAAAATAGTACGCCGTAGTACCGCACAAACCAACGATTTGATTTGTGTTTCGGGCGACTTAGGCGGTGCCTATATGGGATTGATGGTTTTGGAAAGAGAAAAAGAAGTGTTCCTAAAAGACCCCAAAGCCCAACCCGACTTGGAAGGATTTGATTATATTTTGCAACGTCAATTAAAACCCAGCCCTCGCTTCGACATTGTCGATCTACTCGAAGAAAACAATATATTGCCTACCGCCATGATTGATATTTCCGACGGATTGGCCTCCGAAATATTGCATATCTGCAAACAATCCCATAAGGGATGTACCCTCTACGAAGATAAAATTCCTATCGATATACAAACCAACGACACGGCTATGGATTTCTCCTTGATACCCACAACCATTGCACTTAACGGCGGCGAAGATTATGAATTGCTGTTTACCGTCAAGCAAAGCGATTATGAAAAAATCAAAACAATCAAAGACATTAGCGTTATCGGACATATGAACGACGAGAAAGAAGGCTGCTATTTGATTACCAATGATAAAAAAAGCATTCCTCTCAAAGCGCAAGGATGGGATGCTTATATAAAAAGACCCTAAGCAACCGATGAAAAAAGCAATCTGTTTTATCCTTGCATTTGTCTTGCTGAGCAGTTATGCCCAAAGCTTTTCCGAAAAAATAAACGCAGCCGTCGAAGCATTTGTTAAGGATACCGACCTGAATGCTGCATGGATAGGCATTTGCGTTAAAGACCTTCGCAACAATCAGCTCATCGTTGATTACAATGCCAAAAAGAACTTTGTACCGGCTTCTTTGCAAAAAATACCTCTAAGCATAACTGCGATCGAAAACTTGGGAATGAACTACACCTTCAAGACCTATTTATTGAGTACGGGAACGATAGAAAACCATGTACTTAACGGCAATCTATATATCAAAGGAGGCGGTGATCCGAGCTTAGGGAGTGTGCGCTTTGCTCAAACCCACCCCGATACAATATTAAACAGATGGGTACAAGCCATCCAAGCAAAAGGCATTGAACGCATCAACGGAAATATATATATAGATGCCTGTATTTTTGACCCCTACCCTCAACACGACAGCTGGATGTGGGGCGATATCGGCAATTATTACGGTGCCGGCATCAAAGGTTTATCCTGGCACGAAAATATGTTTGTCATCACCCTGCAAGCGGCCGATAGCGTAGGTAAAAAAAACAGTATCCTGAGCATCTACCCTCCCCTACCTCCTCATTATGTAATCGACAATCAATCCATAAGCATTCGAAAAGGCAGCGAATCGTATATCAGCGTCTACGGCGATGCCTATGCTGAATTCCGTCAGATACGCGGAGGCATGGCCTTGGACAAAAAAAACATGACGGTCAAAGCAGCCTTACCCCTGCCGGAATACGTCTGTGCCTGGAGTTTCAAAAACTACTTGCAAAAAGAAGGAATACTCATAGGAGATACTATCTATAACATTCAGATGGATACACTTACCATACAAAGCGACACCTTGTATATGCATGCATCGCCCCCGTTATTAAGCCTCCTGCATCAAATCAACAAAAACAGCAACAATGTATATGCCGAAGCCGTCCTTAAATGTTTAGGCAAAGGCTTCTATGCCAACGGAATCGCCACTATAAAGGCCAAATTAAAAAGCATAGGCCTAACCATTGAAAACATAAACATAGCCGATGGCAGCGGTTTATCTACCATAAATTTCATCTCACCCCTCGCTTTGTGTGATTTGCTTTCTTATGTCGCCACAAAAAATTATTATCCTCCATTCATTGAAACCTTATCCGAAGCCGGAGCCTCCGGTACACTGCGCCATATGTTAAAACAAAAACCTAAAGACAGCCATCTGTATGCCAAAAGCGGAAGCATGAGCGGAGTAAGAGCATATGCAGGCTATGTGCTGCATTCCAACGGAAACAGCTATTGTTTTACCATCATAGTCAATCATTTTACGTGTGAATCATCGCTGGTGAAAACTAAAATTGAACATTTAATGCTTTCGCTCATAGAATAATTTATCGTCCCACGATCACAGACAAAACCATTCGGCATTCAAACAAACTACACTTCATTTAATTCCTGTTTAGGTGTTTTTTCCTACGAAAGTTTTGATTATTTTTGCATAAAAATTTTTATTATAAAACATTGAATATAGGCATGCTTGTTTGTAAACATAGATTTATATCTATCTGTCTGCTTTTTTCTTTATTCTTTGCTGTAGCTCCTACCTACAGTCAATCAGAAACATTTAAGGCAAGCAATCATTACTTCGACAGTCTGAATACAATCTATAAAATGCAACAATTGCATGAATTATTTCTCCATTTAGACAAAGAAAAACATTTCAACGGGAGTTTGCTGATAGCGCGCGGCGATACGATATTATATGAAAACGTATGTGGATATATCTACTATCCGGATACAGAATCTTTAAACCTTCACACATCCTTCGAAATAGCCTCTATCACAAAAACCTTTACTGCCGTAGCCATCCTCCTTTTGTACGAAGAGGGAAAGCTCGACATCAACCGAAAAGTCAGCGAATATTTGCCGAATTTTCCCTATAAAGATATTAGCATTCACGATTTACTGTGTCACCGTTCCGGCCTACCCGCTTACTTTAGCTTTGCCAAAAAGTATCATGACGACAAAATGTTTCCCCTGACGAACGACAGCCTGCTGGCCATGATGCAGCATTATACCCCTCGACGCAATTCATCTCCCGGTCAATTATTTGAGTACAGCAATACCGGTTATGCGGTTTTGGCAAGTATCATAGAAAAGGTATCAGAAGTTTCTTACATCCAATTCATCCAAACCAAGCTATTAATTCCTTTGGATTTACACGAAACCTACGTGTATCGATTCGGTGAACCGGAAAACATTATTCTGGGGCATAAAAGCAATAAACGATTGTATACGCGTAATTTTTTATCCGGTGTTGTCGGCGATAAAGGTATACAGAGTTCCGCCTCCGATTTATACAAATGGACGCTCTCGTTATTTTCCGAAAAAATCATCAGTCGTAAGAGCCTTGACTTATTATCGACTCCTAAAAATCCCGAACTTTCAAGATGTAATAACTACGGTTACGGATTTCGCATCAGTTGCGATGAACAAGGAAATTCCTTGTTCTTTCACGGCGGATTATGGAACGGCAACCACAGTCTGCTTGTTTATCGTCCATTTGACCAGACTATTATTGTTGTTTTAAGCAATATTTATAATAAAAGTTTTTTTGGTATAAGCGGAACTATTTTATCCATATTGGATGAATGGTAAGCCTATGAATACTATAATATGTATTTTTGCATTTTAAATTTAAAAAAGAATGAAGATGAATCAACCTAAGGAAACATGGGGATCACGATTGGGATTGGTGTTGGCTATGGCCGGCAATGCCGTCGGCTTAGGAAATTTCCTTCGTTTTCCTATTCAAGCCGTGCAAAACGGCGGAGGAGCCTTTATCCTCCCTTATTTACTGTCGTTTATCTTATTAGGCATCCCACTCTTATTTGTGGAATGGTCGACGGGACGTTTTGGAGGGGTTGCCGGGTTCAATTCACCGCCTTATATTTTACAATCGATCGATAAACGGAAAATATGGAAATATATAGGCGCGGTGGGTATTTTTTCCAACATTGCCATTGCTGCCTATTATTGTTATATCGAAAGCTGGACCATGTCCTATGTGTATCATTCTTTCATCGGCACTTTTAAAGGATTGTCCGAAACACAGGTTTCCCAATTCTTTGACAATTACCTCGACGTTCGCTACTCCACCACCGGTATCCCCTTCGAAGCCATTGTATTCTATATCTTTTGTTTAGGACTTAATGTATGGATTCTCAGCCGAGGATTACAAAAAGGCATTGAAAAAGTAGCCAAAATATGCATGCCCTTGCTGATTTTGTTTGGGATCTTTTTAATGATAAAAGCCTTTACCCTCAAAGCCGGACAAGACGGAGCTGTCTATGATGGATTGGTAGGATTCAATTTCTTATGGACCCCGCAATTCGACTCCTTAGCCAACCCCAAAGTATGGCTGGCAGCTGCCGGACAAATCTTTTTCACCCTCTCCTTAGGCATGGGCTGCATCCAATGTTACGCTTCCTATTTGAAAAAGAACGACGATTTAGTGGTCAATTCGTTGACAACGGGATTCACCAACGAATTTTGTGAAATTGTAATCGGAAGCTCCATCATCATCCCCATTTCCATCGGATATTTCGGCATTGACAAAGTCATAGAGTTGGCCAGCTTCGGAGGCTTTGGCTTAGGATTTCGTTCTTTACCTTTTCTTTTCAGCCAATGGGGCGATGTAATGGGTCTTTTGGCTGGAGTTGCTTTTTTCGGTTTGTTGTTCTTTTCGGGAATAACTTCTTCTTTAGCCATGGGCTCGCCCATTGTCGCTTTTTTGAAAGACGGCTTCAACTGGGGACGAAAAAAATCATCCCTGGCCTTCGGTTTTATTATTTTACTCTTTGGATTGCCCACCGTTCTTTTCTTCTCCAAAGGAGTCTTCGACCAATACGATTATTGGGCCGGCACCGTTTCCCTGGTGGTATTTGCCATGTTAGAAATTATCTTATTCTCGTGGGTATTAGGCGTCGATAAAGGATGGAAACTGATACATCAGGGCGCCGATATGCAGTTGCCGCGCTTTTTTAAATTCGTGTTAAAATACATCACCCCTACACTATTAATCCTTATCTTTTTATCTTCGCTGCTAAAGCCTAAAAACGACGACTGGTCACAAGTGAGTTTCAAAGGATGGGAATTGGATAATGCCAGTATTATCGGCGAATTGCTTCATCAGGGCATAGGGCCCAATCATACCTGGTTCAGCGATGCTTTTTTTGCCGAAAACGACGGCAAGGTCGATTCTATTTACACCTCTAACAACCGCAATTACCTACGCGTAACCGGAAAAGCAAGTAAATCCTATGAATATCAATCATCACACAACATTACGGTAGCGTTGGGCGATGACATCAAAACCGGCGATACGCTGTTCAAAGGAAACATCATCAATGATGTTTTCTATATCGACGTATCACGCTTATCCCTGGTTTTCCTTTTACTCTTTTTTGCTGTCATGATTAAAATCGGATACTCAAATATAAAAAAGAACAATGTCAACGTTTTTACCACAGACGATAAACAATTTTAATACCTTTGTAGAAATTTTTTAATAAAAAATTCGATGAATACATCTGCTTTACTTATAATGCTTTCCGCTCAATTATCCGTGACGGCTATCACGGTTTATTTTTTCTATAGAATGCTAAAACCCAAAAAAAAGAATGCATGAAAAAAATATATACTTGTCTCTTCTTCGTAGATTTGCTTATTACTACCCTGACAGCACAGGACAGTATCTATTACAGACAATGCATCAGCGATTTATCCTCGCGCGATTTTCATGGTCGCGGCTATGCCTACAAAGGGGATAGTATAGCCGCCGATTACATTGCACAGGTATTTAAAACCTATCCATTAGAAAAATGGACACCCGACTATTATCAGCATTTCACCATAGGGATGAATGTATTTGACGGCGAGGTAGAAGTAGATTTCGGACAAGAATTTGAACAGCCACGCCTGTTCGAAGACCTGCAAATAATGGCCTACTCCTGTGCCATGCAAGGTCAATATAAAGTAAAACCACTGTCTCCCGACAATGTCATTGCCGCAAGCAAGAAAAAATCCAACAAATACAAAAAACTATTTCTCCTCATCGACCTAAGTGAATTCGATGCCAAAGATAGCATTCAACAAAAAAAACAAAAGCAGGTACTTGAAATAGTCCATGCAAACGGATTGAATGCCAAAGGGTATATCTTGGTAAGCGATAAATTGATGGGATGGCCCTTATCTTTAGGTCGGGTCGACGCCAAACATGTATGCATCAATGTAAGCCGTTCTTATCTTACAAAAATACCCAAAAAGGTGCGCGTGAAGCTCGACCGTCAACGCATAAACAATTACCAGACCCAAAACGTATGCGGATACATCAAAGGAAAAACATACCCCGATTCCTTTTTTGTGTTTACGGCTCACTATGATCACCTGGGTCATTTTGGCAAAGACTATATCTTTTACGGTGCCAACGACAATGCCAGCGGGACAGCCTTTATCATGGATTTAGCCCGTTATTACAGCAAAGCCGAAAACCAACCCGATTATTCCATTGCTTTCCTTGCCCTAAGTTGCGAAGAAGTCGGCCTCTTAGGCTCTTTTCATTTTGTGGAAAACAGTTATATCCCTATCTCAACCATAAAAACACTGATTAATTTCGACATGGTCGGCACCGGCGAAGAGGGCATAACCCTCGTATGTGGCCATGCTTTCCCCTATGAATTTGAAAAATTTGCTCAACTCAACACACAACATCAATACTTAAATAAGGTGGTGCCCCGCCATGCCTCCAACAACAGCGACCATTATCCTTTTTATGAAAAAGGTGTCCAGGCTTTCTTTATTTACGCTATGGGAAAATCAGGCCGTTACCATCATGCTTCCGACACCCTCGAGCTTTTGTCTTTGGGCGGATACACCGGATTGTTTAAACTAATAACCGCATATATTAACCTATATAATCAACCCTAATGGCAAAACTATATATAGTGCCCTCTCCCATCGGTAACCTGGAAGATATTACCTTACGGGCTTTACACATACTTCAGGAAGCTTCGATTGTCTTAAGCGAAGATACCCGCGTAAGTAAAAAATTACTCTCACACTATCAAATCCAAAAACCCTGCATCCCTTACCATCAATTCAACGAACATAAACAATTGCAACATTTCATAGAACTGATTCAACAACACCCATCGGTTGCCTTGCTTAGCGATGCAGGCACCCCCGGTATTTCCGACCCGGGTTACTTACTCATCAGAGCTTGTATCCAAGAAAATATCGACATCGAATGCCTGCCCGGAGCTACCGCCTTTGTTCCTGCTTTGGTTTTATCGGGATTTCCTTGCGACCGCTTTTATTTCTATGGCTTTCTTCCTCACAAAAAAGGACGACAGTCCATCCTCGCCCGATTGGCACAACTCAAGGAAACATTCATCCTCTATGAATCGCCTTATCGCTTACTCAAGACATTGGAAATGCTAATCGAACATTGCGGAAAAGAACGAAAGATTTCTATCTCGAGAGAAATAAGCAAACTCCACGAAGAAACCTTACGAGCTCCCCTCTCCGAAGCTCTTACTTATTTTCAACAACATACTATCAAAGGAGAATTTGTTCTTATTGTCGAAGGAAATAACATGGAATAAATATGAAAAGAAAAAAAATACATTTTACCATTGAATATATTGTTTTAGCCTTAATGGTTTTTACCTTAGCCCTCGACCGCAGGCTCCTGCCTCCACTGTTGCTTTTGCTTTCGTTCAATTGGCTTGTGGAAGTATTCGGCGATGTGTTTCACAAACTATTTTTGAAAACACAAAAATCTATGGTAGCATTCCCCTATAAATGGAATAACTTATCAAAGAATCGCTTAATCCTTGCTTTAGGTCTGTACAGCGGATTATTTTTACTCTATGCCATCGGATTACTCTATAGCGAAAATATGAGCCACGGAAGATTCGATATTGTTTC
>DHTG01000015.1:0-11136 GCA_002411545.1 Bacteroidales bacterium UBA5266
ATTGGTCCATTCAGCATATTCTCCTGTTTTTTCGTGATGAGATTTTACCTCTTGTGTCATGCCTTCTACACTAACCATATCACTTTGAGGTAATTCTTTGTTGTCGAAAAAAACAGGACTAAAGTATATTATAGTCAGAAGATACATGACAACAATGGCACAAACATGAGGGATGGTTTTTTTTATATACGATGAAAAAAGAGTATGAGAATTTTTAGTTATGTTTGTCTTCTCTTTTACGTTATTATTTTTCATTTATGTTAAATTAATGGATTTAGAATTAATGTGCAAAATTACATTTTTTTTATCATCTGATAGGATTAAAAAAGGATACTTTATTTGTATATATTGATTGATACAATATTAAATGCAATGATTAAACTTATAGCTGTTGATATATTTTACAAGTATTAGATACCATTTCATTTATTGAAAAGTATTTTATTTTTTCTTTTCCTTTGGATATTAGATCATTTCTTTTTTCTTTGTTTGATATAACCTTTTGTATACTATCTAATATCGAAATTTTATCTGTAGGATCAAAGTATTGAGCCGCATCTTGTGCTATTTCAGGGAAACAACTTGTATTGCTTAAACATACAGGGCAATTATTGGCAAAAGCTTCTAAAATTGGAATGCCGAATCCTTCATAAAGAGATGGAAAAACAAAAACCAAAGCATTTTGATATAAAGAATATAACATGGAATCGTTTGCTTGAATAGCAATCAACTGACTAAAAATAGAATATTTTTGAAATAAATGTATTTCTTCTGAAGTAAATGCTTTTCCGGTACAAATCACTTTTAATGTTTTATTTGCATGTAAAAGTGGAACGATGGCTTCTAAAAAAAGGTAAAAGTTTTTGTAGCTTTTTCTTTCACCCACAAATAAAATATAATTTCCATATAAAGCATTGGATGCTTTAATTTGCTGATTATATCCGTGATATACCACTGTTATTTTATCCGGATTTATATTCAGTAATTCCACAATATCTTTTTTTGTGTTTTGGCTTACAGCAATAATATGATTTGCTTTGTTAATGAGTATTTTTTTTATTTTTGCTGTGTTTTCGTAAGCAGGGAAAAAATCCGGAAAGCGTTCATGAATCATATCATGTACAGTAATGACAAAAGGCTTTTGTATGTATTTTAAGAAATATGGATTATAATAGGTGGGATGAAACACATCAAACTGATTTTCTTTGATAGTTTTTTTTGAGATTTGATGATTGAAGAAATAATATAATCGTCTTTTGATGCGAAAATTTTGCAAGGATGGTATGGTTTTGAATGTTTGATTGTATGTTTTTGTTATATAGTGATTTTCGGAATATTGCATTGCCACTTCTTTCTCGAAATCTTGTGGTAAATTAAATATTAAATCTGCAAAATAGCGGGTAACTCCGCCAAATTTTTGCATGCTAAACATTTGATGATCATAAAGAATTTTTATCATAATAACACGGTTAATAGGGTTAATATAACATTTTAAAAAAATGTAAATTTGTTAAATTTTATCAAATTTTAACTTGTTTCAAAAATTTACTGTCACTTAATACATGTTTTGAATTAAAACAGGTGTATTGTACTACTTTAAAGTAATTAAATAGCAAATTACATAATGCATGTGGTAATTTTTTTTCTGTCAACAGATGAAAATCTTTGTTGTTAGAATAAAGATACATATTAAATTTTTCTGCCAAATAGTTTAAGGTTTGCTTTGAATAAAAAGAAATATGCTGTCCATGTTCAAAGGCATAATACCACCAATTTTTATCAGGGATATCAGTAGGGATTAATAGGGTTGAAAAAAATATATTTCTACTTATAACATACATTGATTCCAATTCTTGCAAAGGATTTTGAAAATGCTCAAAAGCTTCGAATGCAGTTATTAGTTCAATAGTTTTATTTTGAGTAGAGTGAAAGTCAAATCCGCGAGCAAATATATTTTCAGTATATAAATCATTCCATAAAAAGTTGAATCCTTTATCTCTCATTATGCGCACAAAAAGGCCATAACCGCCAGCCATATCTACATAAGTAGCATTAACACGAAAAAAAGCTTTGATGATTGAACTAGTTAATTTAGCACAATATACATTTCGTTGAATTAAACCAGTATCCGTAATATTAATAGAGGTAGTATATGCTTCAGCTAACCAAAAAGGCTCTTCTGTTTGTATAAAACCACAGTTCTCACATTTAAAATACGAGATATCATATTTATGTAGGATGTTAGCTTGAAAAACTGTTTTGATGGGGTGACTACATATACGACATGTGTTCATACTTAAAACTTTGAGATAATTTTGTGTTTACGTTTCATAAATCGCCAAAATAATTGAAAGATTGTTTTATGATACATATTTTTATATAAATATGCATCTGCTTCTTTATTTTGATCAATTGACGATGTGTGTATTAACGGTAATATGGAATTTGTTTCTAATGCTAAATTTGTTGTGTTATTTTTTGCATAATAATGTGTCCCACCATAAACGCCAATATTAGAGATTAGATTGACATTAGGAATAATACATAGCCCTTTGTTTTTCCACATATGGAATCCTAATTGATAATCCCACGTATTATTCCCTTGTTTTTTCATCATCAGGAATTTATCAATCCATACTTGTCTTTCCTTCCAAGAGGATAAATATGGTTGAATATCATATTTGAAATCAGAGAGAACATAATTTTTCAAATATAAATCATATCCCTGCCAAGCTCTTCTCCATGAAGCCCATCCCCAAATATTAATATACCCCGAAAAATAATATGAAGCTTCACCTCTTTTAATTCCATCCTGAAAATTATCGCCGGAAATCAGCATAATTTCTTCATTATCCTTGTATTTATTTAACAACTCTTCACAATACGGAAAAAAATCAGGATGAGGTAAACAATCATCTTCTAAAATAATCCCTTGTTCAACATTATCAAAAAACCATGTTATAGCAGTAGATACACCTTTGGCACAACCTAAGTTTTGGTTTTGAAATAATGTTTTTAATTCACAATCCCAGTCTATTTGTTTTACAAGATCTCTCACTTTTTGGCATTTTTCAGCTTCTCCCTCTTTATTTGATCTTGGCCCGTCCGCAGCTATATATAAATATTTAGGTTGCCGTTTTTTAATGGCATCAAACACTTGTTGTGCAGTTTCAATTCTATTAAATATAATAAATAAAACGGGTGTTTCAAAGTTTGTCATTATTGATGAATTTTATTCATTGTATTAGTTAAACTGAATAATTTTAATTTTTATTAAAGTTTCTTTTGCTCCTATCAAACATGGCATTTCGTAACCTTCGGCATCAATTTTAGGATAATCAATAAAAGGGATATTGTTTTTTTGCATAAAACTGTCATTTGCGATGGTATCAACTATATGTTTTATTTACTCAACAGTTTATCAAAATATTCAATGGTTTTTATCAAGCCGTCTTCCAATTGAATCATTGGTTGCCAATTCAATTCATTTTTAGCCAATGAAATATCAGGACAACGTTGCATAGGATCGTCAGATGGTAAAGGTTTGTAAATAAGTTTTGATTTAGAACCAACCATTTCAATAACCTTTTGAGCCAATTCAAGAATTGTAAACTCATTCGGATTGCCAATATTGACGGGACCAATAAATTCATTCGAAGATTCCATCATTTTAATCATTCCATTTATTAAATCGTCAATATATTGAAAACTGCGTGTTTGTTTTCCGTCTCCATAAATAGTTATATCCTTGCCTTGCAAGGCTTGAACAATAAAATTGGAAACAACACGACCGTCGTTGGGATGCATTCGAGGGCCATAAGTATTGAAGATCCTCACTATTTTTATGTCTACATTATTCATACGATGGTAATCCATAAATAATGTTTCGGCACATCTTTTCCCTTCGTCATAGCAAGAACGGATCCCAATGGGATTCACATTACCCCAATAAGCTTCTACTTGCGGATGTACATTTGGATCGCCATATACTTCGCTGGTTGAGGCTTGCAAAACTCTTGCTTTGGTTCGTTTGGCTAAACCGAGAGCATTAATGGCTCCCATTACGGATGTTTTAATGGTTTGGATGGCATCAAATTGATAATGCACCGGTGATGCTGGACAGGCTAAATTATAAATCTGATCCGTTTCAATAAAAAAAGGTATAGTAACATCATGACGTACCGTTTCAAAATACGGATTATCTAATAAATGTACAATGTTTGCCTTTTGACCAGTAAAATAATTATCTAAGCAAATAACTTCATTTCCTTTGTTTAACAGTCGCTCACACAAATGAGAACCTATAAAACCCGCTCCTCCGGTTACTAATATTTTTTTCATTCTAAATTATAGTGTTAAATAATTTGCAAAAATACTAAATAATCCATAAAAAATTAGTTAGTACATTGATGTTATGTTTATATTATTTAGGCTTTCATCATTTTTTCAATATCCTTCGAAGCGGAAGGTAGCTGAGCCATTAAATCAATGGGGGTCTCGGCTATCAGCATATCGGTTTCAATGCGTACACCTATTCCTTCTTGCGGAATATAAATTCCCGGTTCACAACTGGCCACCATGCCTTCTTCGAAAACCACATCGCGGTCGCCCACATCGTGAGTATCTATTCCCATAAAATGCCCGATGTTGTGCATGAAGTATTTTCTTACCAGCGGATAAGTGTTTTTGTCTTGTTGGTCGGCTTCCGCCTGCGTGAACAATCCGAGTTTCACAAATTCTTCTTCCATCATTCCAAATACTTTTTTATTGATTTTGTTGATGGTCATACCGGGCACGTATAAAGTTTTAGCAAATTCATACACTCGCCAACAAGCATCATACACTTGTTTCTGACGAGGGGTATAGTTTCCGTTAACAGGAATCGTTCGCGACAAATCCCCAGCATAATTGGCATAGGAAGCGCCGAAATCGAGTAATAGCAAATCCCCGTCTTGACAAATTTTATTGTTTTTGATATAATGCAATACACACGTATCTTTTCCGGATGCTATGATGGGTGCAAAAGCATGACCGGTGGCAGATAGGCGAATGAATTCGTGTATCATTTCCGCTTCCACTTCGTATTCCATCACCCCGGGTTTCACGAACTTCAACAGTCGCTTAAAGGCCGATGCCGTAATGTCGCAGGCTTTTTTTATTAAATCTATTTCTACGCTTTCTTTCCGTAATCGCAAGGCAGTGAATATAGGAGCCAGTCGTCCGTAGTTATGCAAAGGAAATAATTGTTGTATTTTCCTGCAAAAGCGAAGTTCCAGACGTTCCACCTCGGTTTCGAATCGATAGTTCTCTTGCAGATTCACATATATTTTTTCCGATGCATAAGCCATTTCCTTCAAAATGGAGTCGAAACTTGAGAGCCATTGTACATTTTGTATACCCGAAACACGCTGTGCGTGTTCCACTGTATATTTATATCCGTTCCAAACGGCAATGGTTTCATTGGTTTGAAGCAGAAAAAGTACTTCTCGATATTGAGGATTGGGATGATGCGGACAGAGTGCCAATATGCTTTTTTCCTGATCAATACCTGTCAAATAAAAGAAATCGGCGTTTTGCCGAAAAGGGAAACATTGATCACCTGTTTCGGGCATTTCATCATTAGATGTTAGCAACACCAAAGCGTTGGCATCAATAAGATTTACTAACTTCTTTCGGTTGTGAACAAAAAAAGTTGATTCTATTTCTTGATATTTCATTATTTATGCTTTTAATTTTCCAATAATATCGTAAATTGATTTTGCATGATGTAGTTCCAAATAATCATTAATGCCATCAATCACTTTCACGGCAACGGCAGGGTCGATAAAATTAGCGGTTCCGATTTGAACAGCAGTGGCACCGGCAAGGAAAAACTCAATGGCATCACCGGCATTCATAATGCCTCCTAATCCTATGATGGGTATTTTAACCGCTTTATAGGTTTGCCATACCATGCGTAAAGCAATGGGTTTAACACAAGGACCCGACAATCCGCCTGTAACAGTCGATAGGATAGGGATTTGTTTTTCGGCATCAATAGCCATTCCCAATAAAGTATTGATTAAAGAAACCGAATCGGCACCGGCAAATTCAACGGCTTTTGCTATCTCGGTAATATCGGTAACATTGGGTGAAAGTTTCACAATCAAGGTTTTTTTATAAGCATTCCGAACTGCTTTGGTTACTTTTTGTGCCGAAGCACAGGAAGTTCCGAAAGCCATACCTCCTTCTTTCACATTCGGGCATGATATATTTAATTCTATCGCCGGAATATTATCCAAATTATTCAACTTTTCCGCGACCGCCACATAATCTTCTAATGTCGAGCCTGAAACATTCACTATGATATGGGTGTCATAATGTTTAATCCGCGGGTAAATGTTTTCGATAAAATAATCGATGCCTTTATTTTGTAAACCTACCGCATTCAACATACCGGAAGGTGTTTCGGCCATGCGGGGATAAGGATTCCCTTCACGTGGATGCAAGGTGGTTCCTTTAACAAGTATGCCTCCCAAACGATTCAAATCGATGAAATCGGCGAATTCTTCGCCATATCCAAATGTGCCTGATGCAGTTAATACAGGATTCTTAAATTCTAAATCATTGATTTTTACCGATAAATCAGCCATGTGTTTTGTTTTTTTTATTTGGCAAATGTCGTTATAATTTTCTGATTTTGCAAGAAAACATTCATTTTAGTAGAAATTCTTAGGTATTACATAACTTGAGTATATTTATAGCTGTACAAGTCGAAATTCTTTTGACTAAAATAAGAGAAATTTATATACTTTTGCGTTTCGTAAATATAAACCATATTATAATAAAAAACCGGTTTAAATACTAAGTTAGAAATCTCATTTAGATAATAATTGTATGGCATTAAAGCAATCGCTGGAAAAAAACGGAAATGTTTTATTTCGTTATCGTGGACAAATTCCTTTGTTCGTTTTTATATTGGGTTTACCTTTTATATATTTCACTTATTTCACTGATAATTATAAACTGTTTTCGCAATTCTTCGGTAGTGGCTTGTCTTGTTTTTGGACAACGATAAGCATTCTATCGATTGTTGTTTCATTGCTTGGAATAGTGACTCGGGCTTACACCATAGGAACAACCCCTCGCGGCACATCGGGAAGGAACCGCGAAAAGCAAGTAGCCAACCAACTAAACACAAAAGGGATTTATTCAGTGGTTCGACACCCTTTGTATGTGGGTAATTATTTAATGTGGGCGGGATTGTTGATTTTTGTTGCCAATATATATTTATTTATAATTGCTTCTTTGTTATATTGGCTCTATTACGAAAGGATTATGTTTACCGAAGAATGTTATTTGGAAAAACAGTTTGGCGAAGATTTTATTCAATGGTCGTTGAAAGTGCCTGCTTTTGTGCCGGCTTTCAAGCAATTTGAAAAAGGCGATATTCCTTTTTCCTTCAAATCTGTTTTACGCAGAGAATATTCGGGAGCTTTTGCCATAACGCTTTGTTTTACTTTGGTTGATTATATACGTTACTATGCCATTACACTACAAGATAATATTATGCAACCGCAATGGATACGTTTATCCCTCCTTTGCCTCGCCGTTATGGCCGTGTTAACCATCGTTTTAAGAACATTGAAACACTACACCCCTATCTTGAACCGCGCACCGGGTAGAGATTAAATAAAAGCCATTGTTTCCTTTTGAAGGTTAAATGTTATTTTTTCTTCTTCTTTGGAACATATGGTTTCTTTTTAGTTTTAATATACACGTGTTTGATTGTTGCAGATGTGGTTTGTCTTTCATCAATATCGAAATGCGATTTCAATGATTTAATCAAAGGAGTAAGTTTCAGGAAGCCGTAGTTTCGGGGGTCGAAATCGGGTTTTTTCTTCATAATCATATTGCCTACATCGCCCAAAAAGGCCCACCCGTCGTCGTCGGCAATGTCGTCAACAGAGGCTGCTATTAAGGCTATGGTTGAGGAATTGATTTTATGAATAGATTTTTGTACTGATGGTTCTTTAACTTGAGATTCAATTGTTTGAATTTCATTATCTTCTTCTTCGGAATGGAGTATTTCGAGGTAAATAAATTTATCGCAAGCCGCTATAAAAGGATAGGGAGTTTTCTTCTCACCAAAACCAAAAACTATCATTCCCGATTCGCGTAATCGCAATGCAAGACGTGTGAAATCGCTATCACTGGATATGATACAAAATCCGCCTACTTTGCCAGCGTAAAGGATATCCATAGCATCAATAATCATTGCTGAATCGGTAGAGTTTTTGCCTGAGGTATAACTATATTGTTGAATGGGTGTGATGGCATGTTCAAGTAATACAGATTTCCATTTAGTTAGGTTTGGTTTTGTCCAATCGCCGTAAATTCGTTTAAATGTAGGAGAACCGTACTTGGCAATTTCTTCTAAAATATTTTTAATATATTCGCTAGGAATATTATCAGCATCAATGGTAACGGCTAATTTTAAATCTGCTTTTTTTTCCATGAGGGTTAATTTATATTTATTTATGAAAGATTACTTATAATAACTGAATAAAGTTTTACGAGAAACAAAAATATATAAAAATAACGAACGAGCAAAATGTAATATATTCATTATGCTTTAATTATTTAATATATAATAAAAAGCAACGTTTTTGATTTTTATGCTTTTTTTACTTCGATAGCAAGAATAATAGTATCAGATAATTCAATGCTTATATCGGATTGGAAATCTTTTACAAGGGTTAACTGATTGCAAAGAATTTCGGAACAGATATAATCTTTATGTAAAAGCAAAACTTCTTCCACTTCGGGATGATGACTTATTGTTACATTGATTTTATCGATTACGTCTAGATCACTTTCTTTGCGTATGTTTTGGATGCGGTTAACCATTTCGCGGGCAATACCCTCGTTTTTGAGTTCGTTTGTAATGTTGATATCGAGGGCGACGGTAATATTGTCTTCGGTCGAGACTATCCATCCCGGAATGTCTTCGGTAAGGATTTCTACATCTTCAATAGTTAGCATTATTTCTTCTTGTTCAATATGCAAGCAAAGTTCTTTATCTTTTTCCATACGGTTAATATCGGCTTGAGAACATTGAGCTATGGCTGCGGCAATGGCTTTCATGTTTTTTCCGTATTTAGGGCCTAAGGTTTTGAAGTTAGGTTTTATCTTTTTAACCAAAATATTGTTGTCGTCGCTGAGGTATTCTATGGCTTTGATATTAACTTCGGCCATTATCAAATCTTTCACCGTTTCGATTTGGCGGATGCGATTTTTATCCGAAATCGGGATAATAATTTTCGAAAGAGGTTGCCTTACTTTAATGTTATTACGTTTCCTAAGTGAAAGTACCATCGATGAAATTTGTTGTGCCAATTGCATTTGTTGTTCCAATTCAGGGTCGATAAATCGGCTGTCGGCTTGGGGAAAATCGCTGTGATGCACCGATTCGGCGGTATTTTTTCGGCTGACGGTATTTAGGTCACGGTATAATTGTTCGGCAAAAAAAGGAGCGATGGGTGCCATGAGTTTAGCGATGGTTTCCAAGCAACTGTAAAGCGTTTGATAAGCCGAAATTTTATCTTCGTTGTATTCGCCTTTCCAGAACCGGCGACGGCTGAGTCGTACATACCAATTACTTAAATACACATCCACAAAATACTGTATGGCTCTGCCGGCTTTGGTAGGTTCGTAGTCGGCATAATAAGCATCTACATTATTGATTAATGTATTCAGTTCCGATAATATCCAACGGTCGATTTCGGGGCGTTGGTCAATGGCGATATCCACTTCTTTATAGGTGAAACAGTCAATATTGGCATAGAGGGCGAAGAAACTATACGTATTATATAAAGTCCCGAAGAATTTACGTCTGACTTCGTCTATGCCGTCCAAATCGAATTTAAGGTTTTCCCAAGGCTGGGTGTTGGTAATCATATACCAGCGAGTGGCATCGGGGCCGTATTTTTGTAATGTTTCGAAGGGATCGACGGCATTACCCAGTCGTTTCGACATTTTGTTCCCGTTTTTATCTAAAACCAATCCGTTTGAAATCACATTTTTATAAGCTACCGAATCGGAAATGATGGTGGCAATGGCGTGAAGGGTAAAGAACCAGCCTCGGGTTTGGTCAACACCTTCTGCTATGAAATCGGCAGGGAAGGATTTGGAAATATCGTTGTGGGGATAGAAGTATTGAGCATAAGGCATGGCACCGCTATCGAACCAAACATCGATTAAATCAAGTTCGCGCGTCATTTTCTTTCCGGAAGGCGAAACTAAAATAACTTTATCAATGTAAGGACGATGTAAATCGAAATTTTGATAATCATGCGATTGATAAGGATTTTCTTTCATAAAACCGGTGGCAACGGCTTTATCGATTTCTTGCCTAAGTTGAGCTACCGATTCGATACAGATTTCTTCTTTACCGTCGTCGGTACGCCAAATGGGTAGGGGAGTACCCCAGTAACGAGAGCGGGAAAGATTCCAGTCGACCAGGTTTTCCAACCAATTGCCGAAACGTCCGCTTCCGGTCGATTCGGGTTTCCATTGGATGGTTTTATTTAAAGCAAGTAAACGATTTTTTACGGCGGTTGTACGTATAAACCAACTGTCTAATGGATAATATAAGATAGGTTTGTCGGTACGCCAGCAATGAGGGTAGTTGTGTGTATGTTTCTCTATCTTAAATGCTAAGTTTTGTTGTTTCAGCATAACACAAAGGTCGATATCCAAAGTTGTTTCGTTGGTTTCGGATTTAGCATCGTAATCGTTTTTCACATAACGTCCGGAAAAATCTTTGTATAAATCGATATTAACATTGTTTTTCAAAAAGTCGGGATCGAGGTCTTCGATTTTATAAAATTTACCTGTTTTATCGACCATAGGTTGGCGTTTCTTTTCGCGGTCGTACATAAACAGCGGAGGTACACCGGCTTGTTTAGCCACACGGTCATCATCGGCACCGAAAGTAGGGGAAATATGAACGATACCTGTACCGTCTTCGGTAGTAACATAATCGCCGGCTATCACGCGGAAGGCCCCTTGACCGGGGTTTACCCATGGAATCAATTGTTCGTATTGTATCCCAATTAAATCCGTTCCTTTGCATTCGGCAACAACTTGATAAGG
>DHTG01000015.1:11360-12625 GCA_002411545.1 Bacteroidales bacterium UBA5266
AATAAAGCTTTGGCTAAAATAACAAGTATGGGTTTAGCGGAATAAGCGTTGAATGTTTTTACTAACACATAATCAATGTTAGGGCCTACTGCCAGGGCGGTATTAGAAGGCAAAGTCCAGGGTGTGGTTGTCCATGCTAAGAGATAAGCCCCCTCTAAATCTCCCCCCAAGGGGGAGACTTTTAGCATAGTACGTTTTTCAAGCTCTGTGTATATTGTTGAAATTACATTGTCAATATCACATAAAATTTCATCGTTTGTGAATCGGATAACTTTGTAACCTAAATTTTCCAAATACAAAGTTCGTTCTTTGTCGGCAGCTTGTATTTCGGGTTGGTTATGATATCCGCCGTCTACTTCTATGATTAATTGTTTAGGTAAACAAACAAAATCAACGATATACTCTCCTATAATGTGTTGTCTTCTAAATTTAAAGCCTTCAAGTTTCTTCCCTTTTAAGCAAGTCCATAATACACTTTCAGCTTCGGTTTGCTTTTTAATATTTTCTTTTTTATTTAATTTGAGAAGTTCATAAGATTCCTTAGCTGCTGTTTGATAACCGGGTCGTTGCAAGTCTCCCCTTTGGGGAGATTTAGAGGGGCTACTGATTTTGAATTGGGCAACAACAGTTGTGTCTTTCACGTCCTTATAGCAGCCGGGCATATTGAGTTCGTGTGAACTGAGTCCGGTACCGGCAGCAGGGGAATAAGGTTGTATGGTATAACCTTTATATAATAATCCTTTTTTATACATCTGTGCCAGCAAATACCACAATGTTTCGATGTATTGGTTTTCAAATGTAATATAAGGATGGTCCAAATCAACCCAATAACCCATTTTAATGGTTAAATCGTCCCATAAATCCTTGTATTTCATTACCTCTTTCCGGCAAGCTTGGTTATATTCATCAACCGATATCTTTACACCTATATCTTCTTTGGTAATACCTAAACTTTGTTCTACCGCCAATTCGATGGGAAGGCCGTGGGTGTCCCAACCGGCTTTGCGTTCTACATAAAATCCTTTTTGGGTTTTGTAACGGCAAAATATATCTTTAATGGCACGAGCCATTACATGATGAATACCCGGTTTACCGTTGGCCGAAGGTGGTCCTTCGTAAAAAATAAAAGGTGGATGCCCTTCTCTGAGTCGTA
Source organism: Bacteroidales bacterium UBA5266 (assembly GCA_002411545.1). GTDB lineage: Bacteria > Bacteroidota > Bacteroidia > Bacteroidales > WCHB1-69 > UBA5266. The sequence goes on from DHTG01000015.1 coordinate 12,514, forward strand.
AACTTTGAAGAAAAGTTTGGTTCTCTTTCCAGTAATCCAATATATGATTACTGATTTCTACTAGATTAAGGCTTTTATATTCAGTGTATTTATTCTTCATTCGATGCAATCG
>DHTG01000096.1:0-4321 GCA_002411545.1 Bacteroidales bacterium UBA5266
CTTAAATATCAATGACAAGATAAAACAAGAACTCAAACAGATCACTCCTCTTAACTATACGGGAGGAATAAAACCATAAAGCAAAGGCAATCATACATTAAATTTATATATAGAAAATAAAAAAAAACGAAATAAAAAGAATAGATGGACCACATACGAAACTTTTGTATCATTGCACATATCGATCATGGGAAAAGCACCTTAGCCGACAGGCTTTTACAATATACAGGCACCGTGAATGAAAGAGAATTCCAAAACCAAATGCTCGACAATATGGATTTGGAAAGAGAAAAAGGCATTACCATTAAAAGTCATGCCATACAAATGAAATATGACTACGAAGGCAAACACTATATTTTAAATTTAATAGACACCCCGGGACACGTTGATTTTTCCTATGAAGTGTCGCGTTCCATTGCCGCTTGTGAAGGAGCTCTGTTAGTAGTAGATGCTACCCAAGGCATACAAGCGCAAACCATTTCCAATCTCTATTTGGCCATAGAACACGACTTAGATATCATCCCCGTATTGAATAAAATGGATATGCCCAGCGCCATGCCTGAAGAAGTAAAAGATCAAATCATCGACCTCATAGGATGCAAGTATGAGGATATATTAGAAGCCAGTGCCAAAACCGGCTACGGTGTTGAAAACATACTAGATCATATTATACATAAAATACGTTCCCCAAAAGGCGATGTGAACGCTCCCCTGCAAGCCTTGATTTTCGATTCGATGTTTAACTCCTTTCGCGGAATCATTGCTTATTTCCGCATTATGAACGGACAAATCCGAAAAAACGACCATGTGAAATTTGTCGCCAGTGGTAAAGAGTACTATGCCGACGAAATCGGCATATTGAATGTAAACAACGAATCGCGCGACTTGCTGCAAGCCGGCGATGTAGGCTATATTATTTCAGGAATTAAAGTGGCCAAAGACGTTAAAGTGGGCGACACCATTACCCACGTAGAACGTCCTTGCGAGAAAGCGATAGAAGGATTTAAAGACGTAAAGCCCATGGTCTTTGCCGGTATATATCCGGTCGACTCCGACGATTATGAAGAATTGCGTTCTTCTTTGGAAAAGCTCCAGCTCAACGATGCCTCCCTGAGTTTCGAACCTGAATCGTCCATGGCACTCGGTTTCGGATTCCGTTGCGGTTTCTTAGGCCTCTTACACATGGAAATCATTCAAGAACGCCTCGACCGTGAATTCGACATGGATGTAATCACCACCGTCCCCAATGTTTCTTATAAAATTCATACCACCAAAAATGAAATACTGGAAGTACATAATCCTTCCGGCATGCCGGCATTAAACTACATAGATCACATCGAAGAACCTTATATCACGGCACAAATCATTTCAAAATCAGATTACATTGGTGCTATTATGAAACTATGCCTGGATAAACGTGGCATTATGAAATCACAAGTATATCTTACCACCAACCGCATTGAAATCACTTTTGAGCTTCCCTTGGGTGAAATCGTATTCGATTTTTACGATAAATTAAAAAGCTGTTCCAAAGGCTATGCTTCTTTCGATTACTATGTAAGTGGCTATAAACCCTCTAAACTGGCTAAGTTAGACATATTGCTCAACGGCGACCCGGTCGATGCTCTTTCAACCCTCATCTATGTGGACAATGCCTACTCCTTTGGTCGACGCATGTGCGAAAAATTGAAAGAATTGATACCCCGTCAACAATTCGACATTGCCATCCAAGCGGCCATAGGCTCAAAAATCATTGCCCGTGAAACCATCAAAGCTGTCAGAAAAGATGTTACCTCCAAATGCTATGGCGGCGACATTACGCGCAAACGAAAACTGCTCGAAAAACAAAAGAAAGGCAAAAAACGCATGCGGCAAATCGGCAATGTGGAAGTTCCACAATCGGCCTTTTTAGCTGTACTGAAAATAGATTAATTTTAAAAATCAGATGTATTATTTGTGTATCTTTGCACGCAAATATTTTATATAAGAAAAGAATTACATGGATAGAAAGACAATCATAGGCTTAGTGTTGATAATGGGGCTCTTAATAGGTTATAGTGTATGGATGAGTCCATCGAAAGAAGAACTGGCAGAAAAGAAACGCATACAAGATTCCTTAGCGCTTATTCAAGAGGAAATCCCCATCGATACAGTCTCATTCAATGACAGTGTAAACAAAGAAGAAACCGACATCACTGCCCCATCGGCAAACAACGCAACAAACACAACGTTCGAAAACCTACAATCGCAATACGGCGCTTTTGTTACAGCCGCTCAAGTTCCTGAAAATACAGATCCTATTCTGATAGAAAACGATTTATATAAACTTAGCATCGCAAAAAAAGGCGGGCGTATTGAATCGGTCGAATTAAAAAATGTGTTGACCTACGACCACAAACCCGTTGTTTTGTTCGATGCCAACAACCCTCATAATCAATTCGGTTTTACCTTCTTCTCCAATTACCTGGAATTAAACACCAACGACTTTTATTTTCTCCCTGTTGAAATAGAATCCGGTAAAAAGCATACCGTCAGCGGAAACGACTCCTTGCGTTTTGCCATGCGCTTATATCCCAATGCAAACGATACAAGCATCGATACTACACGTTATATAGAATATATATATACCGTGAAAGGAAATGATTATCTAACCGGTGTCAAACTCCATTTCCACGACATGGATGCCTATTTAAATCAAACTCAACGGGAACTCTCTTTCCATTGGATTGCTCAACTCAACCGACAGGAAAAGAGTTATAAAAACGAAAAAATAGCCACGACCATATATTACAGCGACATTGAAGACGTGGAAAACCTGCAGGAAAGCGACACCAAAGGCGACTCGGTGGCTTATCAAGCCGGATTAAAATGGATATCTTTCAAACAACATTTCTTCACTTCGACCATCATTGCCGATAAAGAGTTCTCGAATGCTACCATGGTCGTCAACATGGATGGCAACGAACAAAACAATACACTGAAAACCCTCAAAGCCAATATCACCTTTCCCCTAAGTAATCTGGCAGATGAAGAAATCGGTTTCCAATTCTATTTCGGCCCCAATAAGTATACTATCTTAAAAAAATATAAAATCGAATTAGAAAATCAAATCCAACTGGGCGGGTCCTTGATTTCATGGATAAATAAATATGCGGTAATTCCCATTTTCGGTTTTTTCGAACGTTTTAACTGGAATTACGGCATCATCATTTTAATACTTACCATTATCTTGAAAATGGTATTACTTCCCTTAGCTTATACCAGTTATAAATCGACGGCCAAGATGAGGGTGGTAAAACCCGAAATGGAAGAAATCAGCAAACGTTATCCCAATAAGGAAGATGCCATGAAAAAACAACAAGCCGTCATGGCCATGTACAAACAAGTAGGCATTAAACCCATGGCCGGTTGTTTGCCTATGTTATTGCAAATGCCCATTTTAATTGCCTTGTTCCGCTTCTTTCCTTCGGCCTATGAGCTCCGACAACAACCCTTCCTGTGGGCTGATGACCTTTCGAGTTATGATTCCATACTGGATTTGCCCTTCAACATACCTTTTTATGGAGACCACGTCAGTTTGTTTACCTTGCTGATGACTGCCGCTACCTTAATCTATACCATCATTAACAATAAAATGATGACAACAGCCGGCAACGAACAACAAATGAAGATGATGAAATGGATGATGTATTTAATGCCAATCATGTTCTTAGGCATTTTCAACAACTATTCATCAGGATTAAGTTACTACTATTTCCTTGTTAACATCATCACTTTCATTCAAATGGGCTTTTTCCGTTTCACCATCAACGAAGAAAAATTACGTAAAAAAATGATGAGCGTGAAAGCAAAACCCATAAAAAAATCGAAATGGCAACAAAGGATGGAAGATATGATGAAAGCCCAGCAAGCGGCACAACAAGGGAAATATCCTCCGGCAAAGAAAAAAAGATAATTAATAAAATAATAAATCAACATATAAATAATTAAAAAAAAACATAATGGCAAAAGGAGCAATAGTAATTGATATTGAAAGATGCAAAGGTTGCGGTGTTTGCATACCGGCGTGTCCGAACAAAGTCATCGCATTAGCGAAAAAAGTCAACCAAAAAGGCTACAATTATTTGGAAGTCCAAAACGACAATTGTATTGGATGTGCCAATTGTGCAGTTGTATGTCCCGATGGTGTAATAACAGTCTACCGGGCAAAGTAAATCAAGTATTAACAAAGTAAAAAAAATAATATGAAGGAATTAAGATTAATGAAAGGGAATGAAGCCATAGCCGAAGCCGCTATCCGCTACGGTGTCGACGGTTATTT
>DHTG01000096.1:4540-6758 GCA_002411545.1 Bacteroidales bacterium UBA5266
TATAAAAAAACCGGCATGGTGGTATTACAAGCCGAGAGCGAAGTAGCCTCCATCAACATGGTTTACGGCGGCGCCGCTTGCGGTAAAAGAGTGATGACCACCTCTTCGAGTCCTGGTATCAGTTTGATGCAAGAAGGTTTATCCTATATAGCAGGAGCCGAACTTCCTTGTTTAGTGGTTAACGTCGTTCGCGGAGGTCCCGGACTGGGAACCATCCAACCTTCGCAAGCCGACTATTTCCAAACTACCAAAGGCGGCGGTCACGGCGACTATCGCCTCATCACCTTAGCTCCGGCTTCGGTACAAGAAATGTATGATTTTGTGGGATTGGCTTTTGAACTCGCTTTCAAATACCGCAACCCCGCCATGATTCTTTCCGACGGTGTGATTGGTCAAGTAATGGAAAAAGTCGAAATCGGTGATTACCTGCCCCGTTGGACCGATGAATACATTAAAAAATCTTTCCCCTGGGCTACCACCGGAAAAAATCCGAATACACCCCACGTTATCATCACTTCTTTGGAATTGGATTCCTCCAAACAAGAACAAGTGAACATACGTATTCAAAAGAAATACAGAGAATGCGAAGCCAACGAAGTCCGTTACGAGATGATCAACTGCGACGATGCGGAATATATCTTTGTTGCCTACGGCTCATCGGCTCGTATTTGCCAAAAAGCCATTCAATTAGGAAGAGAAAAAGGCATTAAAGTCGGTTTGTTGCGACCCATTACCTTATGGCCCTTCCCGAGCAAAATATTAGGCGAAATGGCCGACAAAGTGAAAGGAATGCTATCCGTTGAAATGAGTGCCGGTCAGATGGTAGAAGACGTCTTATTGGCTACCAAACATAAAATCAAAGTGGAACATTACGGACGTTTCGGAGGCATCATCCCTACGCCCCAAGAAGTATTACACGCATTAGAAACAAAAATAATCGGAGGTTAATCATGAATAGAGAAGATATAATAAAACCCGAAAACTTAGTTTACAGAAGAACCCCTGTTCTTACCGACAATGTGATGCACTATTGTCCGGGCTGCGGACACGGAACGGCACATCGTTTAGTGGCCGAAGTAATAGAAGAAATGGGCATTCAAGAAAAAACCATCGGCATAGCTCCCGTAGGATGCTCCGTATTGGCATACAATTATTTTGAAGTCGATATGCAAGAAGCCGCTCACGGCCGTGCTCCTGCTTTGGCAACAGCCGTAAAACGCTTGAAACCCGACTTCTTTGTATTTTCCTATCAAGGCGACGGTGACTTAGCAGCTATCGGTACCGGCGAAACCATTCATGCCTGCAACCGCGGCGAAAATATCACCATGATATTTATCAACAACGGGATCTACGGTATGACCGGCGGACAAATGGCCCCCACCACCCTCGAAGATATGAAAACATCAACCTCTCCTTATGGCAGAGATATAAACATGATGGGAAATCCGCTAAAAATCACCGAATTATTAGCACAACTCCCCGGCACATGTTATGTTACCCGTCAGGCGGTTTACACACCTGCCTTGGTACGTAAATGCAAACGGGCCATCCGTCAAGCTTTTGAAAACCAAAAAGAAAACAAAGGCGTTTCCTTTGTCGAAATCGTTTCCAATTGCAATTCGGGTTGGAAAATGACACCCACCGCCGCCAACCAATGGTTGGAAGAGAACATGTTGCCCTTCTACCCGCTTGGTGATTTAAAAGTGTCGAAATAAGTAAATAACGGAATGTCTAAATGATAAAAATATAATAATATGACAGAAGAAATAATCATAGCCGGTTTCGGAGGACAAGGCGTTCTTTCCATGGGGAAAATTCTCGCCTATTCCGGTATTATGCAAAATAAAGAAGTAAGTTGGATGCCCAGCTACGGTCCCGAAATGCGCGGTGGCACCTCGAATGTTACCGTAATCATCAGCGACGAACGTATCAGTTCGCCCGTACTCTCCGTTTTTGATACGGCCATCATACTCAATCAACAATCCATGGATAAATTCGAAAAATCGGTGAAACCCGGCGGTATGTTGATTTACGACCCCAACGGCATTACCCGTCATCCCGAACGTAAAGACATCAATATCTATCAAATTGCTGCTACAGACAAAGCAACCGAAATAGGTATTTCGAAATTATTCAATATGATAGTATTAGGAGGTTTCTTGAAATATAAACCCATTATCCAGGAAGAATTTATGCGTAAAGGATTGGAAAAATCCCT
>DHTG01000096.1:6977-7155 GCA_002411545.1 Bacteroidales bacterium UBA5266
GGAGGCGAAATCATCAAAGAATACCATACCTTGTAAAGAATAATTTTACATAGATATTGCCAAGAGGGTGTTTAAATTAAAAAAAACACCCTCTTTTTTTATAGTATTATTCATTGTTGTCGGGAAAAATAAGTTATGAGTAACAGATTCTTCGCTTCGCTCAGAATCTGTTGGATTT
>DHTG01000068.1 GCA_002411545.1 Bacteroidales bacterium UBA5266
CTTTGTCTGCCATACCTTTAGGTCTGATTTGAACGGTTCCTATCCATGATTGCATGCTTATGCTAAATTCAACTTCCGGATTTTTAATTTTTATAGATGAAAGGCTTTCTTCAAATTCATACTTATTGTTTTGTAAGGTTTCTATTAATTTCGATTGAAAATCCTTTCCATCAACACCGTAAATTATATATCCTTTCATCATAAATGTGAACCAAACTATCATCCCAATAAAAAGAAGTGAAAGTAATATGTGGCTGAAGTCAGGATCTTCAATGAATAATATTACGCTGGTAATGATTTGTGGTAAAAAGCACAATGCAAATAAAATCGTCATCCAAACGGACTTTATTATTAAAGGTTTTTTACATACAAAGGTATATAATGCCATAAGAATAAGCAAAAAAGATACAATGAAAAGAACAACAAATAAAAAGTTTAAGTAATTCATGTTATTATTTATTAAGTTTTAATATAGCAAACTGATTTTTACATCTTTTCAGGTAGGTCTATGCCTAAAAGATTCATCGCTTTGCGTATGACGGAAGCGGTAAAAGCCGATAATTGTAAACGAAAATGGCGCAGGTCATCATTCATTTCTTTTAAAACAGGGGTGTCTTGGTAAAAACGGTTGTAGGTCTTTACCAATTCATAGGCGTAATTAGCCAGTAGGGAAGGATTTAATTCCGAAGCAGCTTGTTTGAGCGTTACCGGGTAGTCGTAAAGCATGCGAAGTATCTCTTTTTCCGCTTCGGGAATAACATCAATATTATAATTGGGTAATTCCAATGTGTTAACACCGGCTTTGCGTAAAAGTGAACAGATGCGTGCATGGGTGTATTGTATAAAAGGGGCGGTGTTCCCATTCAGGTCGATGGATTCTTCGGGATTAAATAACATATTCTTTTTAGGGTCTACTTTGAGGATAAAATATTTCAAAGCACCTATGCCTATCATGCGGGCAAGTTCGTTTAATTCCACTTCGTTGAAATCATGCTTACCTAATTCCTCTGTTTTTTGTTTGGCCATACCTATCATTTCTTCCATTAAATCATCGGCATCGACCACAGTGCCTTCTCTCGATTTCATTTTTCCGGAGGGAAGTTCAACCATGCCGTAAGAGAGATGGTATATACGTTTTCCCCAATCATAAGATAGTTTATCGGATAAAATACGTTTAAGTACGTCGAAATGATAATTCTGTTCATTGCCAACCACATAAATCATTTGTTGGGGTTGATATTCTTTGGCACGAAGCACAGCGGTTCCTAAATCCTGGGTGATATATACCGAAGTGCCATCGGAGCGGAGCAATATTTTTTCGTCCAGTCCTTCTTCTGTTAAATCCACACGTATGGAACCGTCGGGATGTTGGTAGAAGGCCTTTTTTGCCAATCCTTCTTTTACGATTTCTTTTCCCAATAGATAGGTTTCCGATTCATAATATACACGATCGAAGGTTATTCCCAGATTGTTATAGGTTTGTTCAAAACCGTCATACACCCATTGATTCATGTTTGCCCATAGCTTGCGTACATCTTTATCTCCTTCTTCCCAGCGTCGTAACATCTGTTGGGCTTCCAGTAGGATAGGAGCTTGTTTTTCGGCATCTTCCTTGCTTTTACCTTGGTTTATAAGTTCTGCGATTTCAGCTTTATACTGTTTATCAAATTCGACGTAATACTTACCAACCAATTTATCCCCTTTCATCCCGGTCGTTTGGGGCGTTTCGTTTGCACCGAATTTTTGCCAGGCAAGCATGGATTTACAGATATGTATACCGCGGTCGTTGACCAAATTAAGACGAATGACTTTTTTTTTGTTTGCATCCATGATACGTGCTATGGCATCGCCGAGCAGGTTATTACGTATATGTCCTAAATGCAAAGGCTTATTGGTGTTTGGTGAAGAGAATTCTATTAAAACAGGTGGTCCGTCGGAATTCGTTTCTATGTTGCCAAATGCAAGATTTTGTATTTCTTTTTGTAAAAAGTCAATCCACGTTCGATGGCTGACTGAAAGATTTAGGAATCCTTTGATGATCGTATAACTTTCGATAAAATCTAATTTTTCTTTTAATGCCTTACCTATTTCATCGGCTGTTTGTTCCGGACTTTTTCTTGACAGTTTCACAAAAGGAAATACAGGCAAGGTGAAATCGCCTGTGAATTCTTTTTTCGTTTTCTGGATATTAATGCTTTCAGGCATTACTTCGATTGCGTATAATTCCTGTATGCTTTCTATGCTTGCTTCGGTAATTTTAGTTTCAAAACACATCATTTCCTTATTGTTTATTATAATTCCGTTCTCCGAAAATGGCACTGCCAATGCGAACCATGGTACTGCCTTCTTCAATGGCAATAGGGAAGTCGTCGGTCATGCCCATGGAGATTTCTTTAAAATAAGATGATTTGGGAAAATAAGTCTGTTTGAGTTGGTCGAAGTAAGCCTGTAATGTTTTAAATTCTTGTCGTATTAAGGTTTTATTATCGGTAAAGGTAGCCATACCCATTACACCGCAAAGGCGGATGTGATGCAATTGCTTGAATTGTTGATCAGTAAGCATGGCATTGGCTTCTTCCATCGAAAAACCGTATTTTGTTTCTTCCGTTGCAATATAAAACTGTAATAAACAATCAATCACACGACAATCCTTTTCGGCTTGACGGTTGATTTCCATTAAGAGTTTATAGGAATCAACACTATGAATTAAATGCACAAAAGGAGCAATGTATTTCACTTTGTTACTTTGCAAGTGTCCGATAAAATGCCATTCAATATCATGTGGGAGATTTTCGGATTTACTTCGCATCTCTTGTGCTTTATTTTCGCCGAAACAACGATGTCCGGCTTCATAAGCCTGCTGGATGTCTTCGAGAGGTTTGGTTTTAGATACTGCAATTAGCTTCACTCTTTCAGGGATTTGCTCTTTTATTCTTTGTAGATTTTCCTTTATGCTATCCATAGTGAATTTTTTTTGCAAAAATACATAAAAACCGTTTAACAGATTGCCGTATAAGAATGATTAAATTTATATTCCAAAATACCATATGATTTGTAATTGTTGTAGGATGTTATTACTAATAATTTTCATGCAGTAAATTGTTTTACAGTAACAAATATTTTTTTTCTTTTTTTTCTATTTATAACAATTAATACATTATCTTTGCAATGAATTAAATAAATGTTTACCTAAAATAAAGATTATATGAAAAAGTTAAGCCTTATTTTTTCAGTTTTAACCGTAGTCGCACTTTTGTTTTCTTCTTGTGCAAAGCTTTGTCATTGTACTTATTATGAAGATGGTAAAAAAATAGCTACCTTTACTGACAATGATGTCAAGTATTTTGAAAGTAGTATTTGTGAGGATAATTCCGAGAGCCCTCGTCAAGGACCTTCCATGATTACCGAAGGAAAAGAAGTGACGATTGAACTTAAATGTAAGTAATAACCAATAAAATAAATAGGCTCCATTTTGGAGCCTATTTATTTTGTTAATGAATAGAAAATGAATAGAATTATTGTTCTTCTGTTTTTTATATTCGGTTGTTTTACTTTGTCGTCGCAAAATGTCTTTTGGGTGTTTTTTACCGATAAAGCCGGTACAACATTCAATCCTTATGAATATTTTGATGTAAAAGCTATTGAAAGAAGGTTAACACAACAAATTCCCATATATGATAGTACGGATTTCCCTTTAAATACCTTTTATGTACATCAAGTAGAAGGTTTATCGGAAGAAGTCATAGGCGAAACGCGATGGTTTAATGCCTTAGCGGTTCAAGCGAATCCTGAAAATATAAAACGAATAGCAAATCTACCTTTTGTAAAAGAAATTCAATCCATTCAAACCTATCCCTTGATGTCGGCTTACGAAAACATGACAGATCAGGATGTAGATAAATATTTATCCGATATCAGTGATAGCATACTCACTGTTCATAAGCAATTAGCTCGTATGCAAGGTCAATATTTTCATGAAGCCGGTATAGATGGCAAAGGTATACGTATTGCTGTTTTCGACGGTGGCTTTCCGAGAGTGGATGTTCATCCTGCCTTCAAGCATCTAAGAGATCATAATTTGATTATTAAAACTTGGAATTTCCCCTTGAAAAAAGAGAATGTATATGGATGGAGCAGTCATGGAACCATGACCTTAAGTTGTATTGCCGGTATATGTTATCAAGAAAAACAAATTTCGTGCGTACAAAGCGAATGTAATACTTATGTGGATAAGAATGAGAAGCTGGGATTAGCTACCGGAGCCGAATTTTTGTTGGCACGTACCGAAATCAGTATAGAGCCCGGTAGGGAAGAGGTATGGTGGATGCAAGCCATGGAATGGGCAGATAAGCATGGTGCCGATATCATTAGCAGTTCTTTGGGATACAACGATGCTCGCCATAAAGTGTCCGATATGGATGGAAAGAGCTGTTTGGTAAGCAGGGCGGCAAATATGGCAGCAGCTAAAGGCATGTTAGTATGCAATTCCATGGGTAATGATGGCGACCGTAAATCATGGAAAACGCTCATCGCTCCGGCTGATGCCGATAGTGTGTTGTCGGTTGGAGGAATCGACCACAACGATACACATGCTTCTTTTAGCTCCTACGGACCTACAGCCGACGGCCGCTTGAAACCTAATGTATGTGCTTATGCTGTTAATTGTAAAGTGGCTAAGCCTTCCCAAAAGGAAGAGAATAGCTACGACTTTGTCAACGGAACTTCTTTCTCATGTCCCTTAGTAGCCGGTTTTGCCGCTTGTGCATGGCAAAAGCATAGAAATTTAAACGTTATGGAACTGAAAAGAGAAATTGAGCGCTCCGCCGATTTTTATCCATATTTCGATTATGCTTTCGGTTACGGAGTGCCACAAGCATCCTATTTTATGTCTCCGACGATTAAGGCTAAGATTCCTACTTTTCTGGTCGAAGAAGACGAGGATTGGGTGATTGTTAAACCCTTTGAATGCAACAACACCTTGTTCTATCATATACAAAATGAAAATGGAAGCTTAGACCTTTATTCTCAAGTTGATTTTAAAACCGATGATGAAATTAAATCGAATATCTATTTCTCCGGAGAAATCGATAATAACAAAAGAGTAGTAAAAATAAATAAAAGAGCATTGTGGAAAAAGAAAGAATTATCTGTCTACTACAAAGGGTATGTATTGCATTATCGATTGAGTGAGGAAGATATAGCTCGCATAGGTAAAGATTCACTCAAATCGTATACGTATACCATAGCCAATACGTATATGCGCATACATGAAGTCTATCCAGACCGTACGAAAATATCTACATATGGGGTAAATGCCGTACATTATGTGTATCCTTACCTACATCTGGGATTTTTCACATCCTCCGATACAAAAATAAATTATGCCAAATCACCAAGTTTTGAAATAGGAGCTCGTTATAAAGCCAATATTGCTAAATGGTATAGTTTAGGTGCTAGTTTAGGATATAATGTAAATAGTTTTCATTTGAAAAATAAACCAAGCATGGTAATCGGGAAAAAAATAATCCAAAAATTAAATGTTCATATGCTTTCCGTTGAGTTGCATCAACGTTTTCGTTTGTTTCCTGGAGAACAATTAGGATTTGGTTGTTATATAGATATGGGACTTTACGGCGCTTGGGACTTTGCCTATCAAGACATTTATATAGAAAAGGTACGTACGTATAAAAAAGAAATAAAGACGCTTAAATACCTTCCGTTTTCAAACATTAAAGCAGGTGTTAGTCTGAGATTAGGATATGGTTTATTTGCTGTTTACGGACGATACCGTTTAGATGAATTGTTAATGAAGTTTAATGAGATATATTATCCTTTGCTGGATATGCCTCGCCTGGAAGTCGGTTTGCAGTTGACCATTCCGACATCACTTTAAAATAAGAGAAAAATATGCTTTACTATCGAAACAAATGATAGCTTTTCATCGTTAAAAGAAGAGCTTATTAGAGAAAGTATATGACAGATTTTTTTGAATTATTCGCTCGGTCTTTTCAACGTCCCTTAACAAATCCTGTCTTAATTTTTTCGTTGATATTATTCATTATTTTACTTTCCCCCATTGTTTTACGTAAATTTCGCATTCCCGGTATTATAGGATTGATATTGTCGGGTGTTCTCATCGGGCCTTTCGGTTTTGGTTTGCTGGAAAATGATTCGTCGATTAAGCTTTTTTCTACCATAGGTTTGTTGTATATTATGTTTTTAGCCGGACTGGATTTAGATATGAATCAATTTAAATCGACAGGTAACAAGAGTCTTATTTTCGGTTTATTTACGTTTATTCTGCCGCTTAGCATCGGATTTCCGGTTTGTTATTATGTGTTGGGTTTCGATTTTATGGCCAGTTTCTTAACGGCCAGTATGTTCGCTACCCATACTTTGGTAGCATATCCTATTGTCAGTAAATTCGGCATCGTAAAGAATCAAGCCGTTGCAATCACGGTAGGGGGTACCATCTTAACCGATACTTTGGTGTTGATTATTCTTGCCATTGTTCTTAATATTGATAAGAATGGCAGTATAAGCGATGAATTTTTTATTCGATTGATCGTTTCGTTGGTGATTTTTGTAGTTATCATGTTCTTTTTGATACCGCGAATGGTCAAATGGTTTTTTAGTAAGCTGGAAAGTGAAAAGCATTCACATTTTATCTTTGTGTTGTCTATTATGTTTTTTGCCGCTTTTTTAGCCGAAATAGCCGGATTGGAAGCTATCATCGGTTCTTTTGCCGCCGGCTTGGTTCTCAATAAGTTTATTCCGCATTCGTCTACCTTAATGAACCGTTTAGAATTTATCGGGAATGCATTGTTTATTCCCTTTTTCTTGATTTCAGTAGGGATGTTGTTGGATTTAACGGTGTTGGTAAACGGTTATATGGCTGTTATCATTGCTTTAACATTAACGGCAGTGGCTATATCGGGCAAATGGATTGCCGCTTTATTTACCCAATGGGTGTTTCTTTTCAATGCGAAACAACGTCGTTTGATTTTCGGATTAAGCAGCTCGCATGCAGCTGCTACTTTGGCCATTATCTTAGCCGGTTATCATGCCGGTATTTTAGATGAAAATATATTAAACGGGACCATTATTTTGATTTTAATTACGTGTATTGTCGCTTCGTTCGTAACGGAAATCGCCGCTAAACAAATCGTTTTATCTGAAAAGAATCATGAATTCGATAAAAATACACTTGGTATGGGTGCCGAACATATTCTGTTGCCGATTTCAAAATTTACCAATATTCCCGCTTTGCTTGATTTTACCATTTTAATTAAAGATCAACATTCTCATCATCCGATTTCAATATTGTCGGTGGTGCCGAACGATGAACAAGCTGAAAATAACATTATTAAAACTAAAAACGAATTAAATAATTATGTCATTCAAGCTTCATCAGCCGAAGTGAATGTCGATGTGATTTCTACCATTGATTATAATATTGCCGGTGGCATTGCGCGCGTCTCTCGTGAAATATTCGCCGATATGATTGTATTGGGGTGGACAGAAAAAAATGTTGGAGTGATTGATAAATTTTTACTTACAAACCTTTCTAAAATTATTCGTAGTGTAGGGAAAACGATTTTTATCTGTCAAATTGAAAAGACATGGATTGAAAATAAACGCATCTTTTTGATGACACCACCCTACGCTGAAATGGAATCAGGCTTTGAACATTGGGTGCACAAAATAATTAAATTAGCCAATGAATTAAGTCTTCCGATTGAGCATTATGGGGATATGAAAACAAATCATGCTATCAACAAATTGATGAAGAAATATATGTTACAACAAAAAATACGTTTTTCCCTTTTTACTGAATGGGACGATTTCTTGGTCTTATCACGCAATATTAACGATGAAGATTTAATTGTGTGGGTTTCTTCCCGTCAAGGATTTGTTTCCTATTCCTATTCTTATGATTTAATTAGTGATAAATTGACAAAGTATTTTAAAAACAACAATAAAATTGCCATTTATCCCGAACAAAATCATGAACATACAGCCGAAGTCTACGGAGATATTTCAAGTGAACCCATCACCCAAAGTATTAAAACAATCGAAAAAATCGGCAAGGGAATTGGAGGAATATTTAAGAAAAAAGATTCGTGATATAAGTTTTTTATATGCAGAACTATAATATGAAGCAAATGTTTTTTTTAATTATAAGTAAACAATTATGAGCTTTATATGTTAACATCTAATATGATTCTAAAATTATCTTTAAAATAAATAAAAATAAATCGTATGACAATTCAACCCATTTTTTGGATTATACCCATCGCTTCACTATTGGCATTGGGATTTGCGTATTATTTCTTTCGACAAATGATGAAAGAAAGTGAAGGAACCGATACCATGGCTAAAATTGCTTTATATGTAAGGCAAGGAGCCATGTCGTATTTAAAACAACAATACAAAGTGGTTACCATAGTATTTATCGTATTGGCCTTACTGTTCGGATTAATGGCTTATTTCGGTTTGCAAAATCAATGGGTGCCTTTTGCTTTTCTAACCGGAGGTTTCTTTTCGGGTTTGGCCGGATTTTTCGGTATGAAAACGGCAACCTATGCATCGGCACGAACGGCAAATGCTGCCAAAACCTCGCTCAATAAAGGCCTAAGAGTAGCTTTTCGCAGCGGGGCAGTGATGGGCTTAGTCGTAGTGGGTTTAGCACTTTTAGACATCTCCTTGTGGTATTTAATTTTAAATTATTTTGTAGAAGGCATTAGTGCTATTCAAAAAAACATCATGATAACAACCACTATGTTAACCTTCGGTATGGGTGCTTCCACACAAGCCCTATTTGCTCGTGTGGGAGGAGGTATTTATACCAAAGCTGCCGACGTCGGTGCCGATTTGGTGGGTAAAGTAGAAGCCGGCATTCCCGAAGATGATCCGCGTAATCCTGCAACCATCGCCGATAATGTAGGGGATAATGTGGGTGATGTAGCCGGTATGGGTGCCGATTTGTATGAATCGTATTGCGGTTCCATTTTAGCATCCGCTGCTTTAGGAGCTGCTTCTTATGCGGTTTTAGGCGAAGAACAACAAACCAAAGCCATGTTAGCTCCTATGTTGATAGCTGCTGTCGGGATATTTTTATCTATTATTGGTATTTTCTTAGTGAAAACGAAAGAAGGGGCAAGTATGAAAAAATTGTTGCGTTCTCTTTCCATTGGCACCAATGTAAGTGCTTTTTTTATAATAGGTGCCAGTTTTTTAATTCTTTATTTTTTAGGAATTGAAAATTGGATAGGTTTATCGTGTTCTGTTGTGGTTGGATTATTGGTAGGAGTTGTCATTGGACAATCTACCGAATATTATACGTCACAATCCTATAAACCGACCAAGAAAATTTCTGCCAGCGGACAAACCGGCCCTGCAACCGTGATTATTGCCGGATTGGGAACCGGTATGTTATCGGTAGCTATTCCGGTAATTGCCGTAGTTTGCGGAGTGATATTTGCTTTTCTTTTTGCTTCCGGTTTTACCATGGGAAGTTTCGATTTCACCAATCTTTCCAGTGGATTGTATGGTATAGGGATAGCTGCTGTAGGGATGTTATCCACTTTGGGAATAACTTTGGCCACAGATGCTTACGGTCCTATTGCCGATAATGCAGGCGGTAATGCCGAAATGAGCGGATTGGGACCTGAAGTACGCAAACGTACCGATGCCCTCGATTCGTTGGGTAATACAACGGCGGCAACCGGCAAAGGTTTTGCCATAGGCTCTGCCGCTTTAACAGGTTTGGCTTTATTGGCTTCGTATATTGAAGAGGTTAAAATCGGCTTGGAACGTATCGGTACAACAACAATTGAGGTTAGCGGTCAGATGATTGAAACGGCTAAGGCTACTTTTAGTGATTTTATGGTTTATTATGACGTGAATTTGATGAACCCAAGGGTATTGGTAGGTATGTTTATCGGTTCCATGATGGTTTTCGTTTTTTGCGGTTTAACCATGAATGCCGTAGGTAGAGCCGCTCAACGCATGGTAGAGGAAGTGCGTTGTCAGTTCCGTGAAATCAAAGGCATACTCACCGGCGAAGCTACGCCCGATTATGCTCGTTGTGTCGAAATTTCAACCAAAGGAGCACAAAGAGAAATGATATTCCCTTCCTTATTGGCTATTATTGTTCCTGTTTTGGTCGGAGTTATTTTTGGTGTAAGTGGTGTTATGGGTTTGTTGACAGGTGGATTGAGTACCGGTTTTATCATGGCCATTTTTATGGCTAATTCCGGCGGGGCTTGGGACAATGCCAAAAAATATGTGGAAGAAGGTAATTTCGGCGGAAAGGGTAGCGAAACACACAAAGCCAATGTGGTAGGGGATACTGTAGGCGATCCGTTTAAAGATACTTCCGGCCCTTCGTTGAATATTCTGATCAAACTGATGAGTATGGTGTCTATCGTTATGGCAGGACTAACCGCTGCATTCAGTTTGTTGTAAACGTCGTAGCCTTCTTTGAATACAATGTAAAACTGTCATGCTGAGCGAAGCGAAGAATCTGTCGGATTTAATCGGACAATAGTGATTTTTGTATTATTTAGAAAAAGTGAATGCTTACAGTTTTTCATTAATTCATTAATCCATTAATATAAAATAAAAACGGCTATTAAGTTACCCATAATAGCCGTTTTGAGTATGGAGTATTTTTATTTTCCTTTGTTTAGATGTCGGTTCAATCTGCTTGCAATGAGTTCTTTTACTCTATCTTTCAAAGATTGAAATGTTTCGTCTGAATGAGGATAAACAGGCTGTAAGAATTCAACGGTAACCGGTGTGAAATAACGGGGGAGTTTAACTTTACGGTAAGTGGCTTGATCGGAACCGTAAATAACCACGGGGACTACGGGGATGTTTAAGACGGTACTTAGGATGGCAAAGGTTTCTTTAAAATCTTTGATGCCGTTTTTCGAGCGGGTACCTTCGGGGAAAATAATCACATTCTTCCCTTCTTGCAGTACATAGGATAGCTTTTGCATGGTTTCGCGCACGTTTTTATTGATATCCATTAATATAACATTGTTTTTTCGTGCCATAAACTGCATGATACCACTTCGCCAGTGTTTTTCCTTAGCAAAGAAATAGGTCTTACCGTAGAGTTTCCGTTTCATCATTGAGGTGATGAACAGTCCGTCTAAAGCACTTTGATGATTGGCTACGAGGATGCAGGGCTCTTGGGGTATGTTTTTGATGCCTTTGCTTCGGAAACGATACAACATATTGAAAACAATCTTCGATAAATTGTTTAAGCCGGAGTGGGTGAGGCCGGATTGAGGAATAGAGAAAGCCGCTGTTTTTGCCTGTAAGATTTCTTTCCATGATACGGATTTACCGTGCTGCATGGTGGCTTTGGAGTCAATAATGTGTTGACTTAATTTATTCAAGGTATTCAACTGGTTTAAATCCTCTTCGTTGAAGTTTATGCCAAAAGTATTTTCGATAAAGGCCAGCAAGGACACACGGGTCAGGGAATCCATCGCCAAATGTATCTCGAAATGATCGTTTTCGCCGGCACGGTAGCCGGTTTCTTTGTCGATAAATGTTTTTAAAAGCTTATATTCTTCGCTATAGTTTTTGGTTTCATTGTTTTGTTGTTGTACAACATTGCTTGCAACCAAGTCTTTCAATTTAAATCGTTGGATTTTGCCCAAACGGGTTTTGGGTAGTTCTTCAGCGATGATATGAAAACGTTTGATGCGTTTATAGGGTGAAATTTCGTTGTTGAAATCAAGCACGGCCTGTTGGATGAGTTGCGGTAATTCTTCGATGGATTTTGCACGCACTTGGTCCATTTCGGGATAAATAAGTGCTTGTAAAATACCTTCTTCCATAAACACACCCACTTCTTTGATATAAGGAGAGTTTTTTACGATAGCCGATTCCAATTCGTCGGGATTGATGTTTTTGCCGTTGGAGGTAACAATAATGTCTTTCAATCGGCCGGTGAGTTTAATGCCGTATGGGTCAATAAGACCGACGTCGCCGGTATGCAGCCAACCGTTTTTAAGGATGGCAGCCGTTTCTTCCGGGCGATTGTAATAGCCTTGCATGACGTTAGGTCCTTTCACGCAGATTTCGCCATCTTCGGTTTTGAGTTCAATGCCGCTAAGGGGTAACCCGGCATAACCGATTTTCCATTTGCCAGGATGAGTAAAGCTAATCATGGGGGAGGTCTCGGTCATTCCGTATCCTTCCAATACATAAAAACCTAATGTTTTAAACACTTTGGCGACTTCTTTCGGGAGTGCCGCACCGCCACTGACCAAATAATCGAGATGGCCGCCAAATTTTTGATGGACACTTTTAAAGATAAATGTCGAAAATTTACGGCTTTGAAGTGAATAGGCTATTTTATAGATGGTCTTCGTGATGAAATGTGCATTTATCTTTTCAACTACACCTTTAGCCAGGGTTTCATACAAACGAGGAACACCGATAATCAGGTTGATTTTACCTTCGTTGAGTGTGCGTAATATGGATTCGGCATTCAAGCCTTCGGCTATATATACGGTTCCACCACTGTATAAGGGAGCTATCAAAGAACCCAATAAAGGGAAAATGTGGTGTAGGGGAAGCAATATCATTGTATTACGATCTTTGGTGATGATAGGCACTTCGTCGCAAACGGCTTGAATGTTAAACAAAATGTTTTCATAGGATAACATCACTCCTTTGGATGAACCGGTTGTGCCCGAAGTGTAAATGATGAGTGCTGTTTGTTGTGTATCGCTGGGTACAAAGTCGACAACGGGTGCCGTATCGACAGATCGACAATCTATATCCGAAGGACTCAATAGGGTAGTGCAAGTACCTGATTCGGTTAAGACCGATTCGACAAATGCTCGTTTGGCTTCGGTTGTAAATATGATATCCGGTTTACAATCGTTTAAAATATAGTTTATT
>DHTG01000011.1:0-2658 GCA_002411545.1 Bacteroidales bacterium UBA5266
GTAGATTCGGTTAATTTATACTTTTCCATCAATGTTTTTGAAAAACCATTATTTTCGCTATCGTAGATTATATAATAAACATTTGCTTTTTCGTAATCAGATTGATTTTCTTTCATTTTCTCAAACAGATATTTCAAGCAATGTCCGCAGGGATAAGATAAATTAATAATTACAATCAACGAATTCTTAGGCATTTGCAATCTAGTGAAATATTCTTCAAAGTTAATTGTTTTACCTATACCTTCGTCTTTTTTAGTTAAGTAAACTCTTTCAAATTCTTCCCAAGATAGTTGTTTGATTTTATTTCCCAACTGTATGGTATAAGGCAAATCATTCACTTCATTATACGCTACTAAATCCGAATACTTATTATAATAAGGAGTATTATAATCGTCTTTATTCAAAAGGTAAGCAATGTGATTAAAATTTGAATCCATGACTTGTAATATGAATTGTCCTAAATAATCTTTATAGGACAATAATTCGATTGATCTAAAATACAACTTTTTTTTAGAATCCCAAAAAACTTTTTTATACATCACCGAGGTATAATCATGCCCTTCCTGCCATGCCGTAGAATCTATGTTTAGAAACGTATTATCATACTTACTATTAATTTGAATCAATGTATCTGTTTCGAAGTGATACCTATACAAAAGATTTGAATAGGAGAAATTGATAATGATATTATGATCTTTGTCAAGGCTTAATGAATAGAAAAAAGGCAAACAAGCCTTATCATAGCGTTTTCCAAAATCTTTGGAGGGAAATTTAACATTTAGCATTTTAATCGTTTTTGTGGACAGATTATACAGCGCTAATTGTTTCGGATGAAATTTAATGAATTCCTCTTTGTCTACATTTGGAGTATAAAAAGTAAACGTAATGAGTAGATTATCACCCAAAAGCCTGTTTTCACAAATATTATCTATAATATTGTATTCAATGGTATTAGAATAATTTCCTTTGAATAGGTAGGGAACGCTATTTAAACTATAGGTATCTACCAATGCTCCCTTCCCATTCACTAAAACAAAATCAAAGGTATTGTCGGTATTTTTAAAGACATAGGGTCGTTTATAAAAAATAAAAATCGAATCATGGTTGTGGTAGTAAATATGATCAATGGGATACGTAGGCAAGGCTTGCAACGAAACTTCCTTTGTTTCATATGTTTTATAATTATATATCAACAACTTATCTTCATTATCGGATAAAATGACAAAAAACAATGTATCATTGATTTTTTGATAAGACTGGTGATTATACCAAAAGGATAAGGAATCGGTTTTTCTAAACTGCAGATAATATTCATTCTCCTTATTTTCCTCCAAACACGTATAATCTAAAATGGATAAAGAATCATTTATTTCATTTTGACCATAGCAATGTAAACAAAAAACGATAATTGTGATTAAAATCGGTATTTTCATCTATTTATATATTTAAAAGAAGGCATTATTATTTATACAACAATACCTTTTGTTGAAAACAATAGTATGGGCAAAAGCAGTATGAAAATTAAAATGGGAACATAATGGATATAGTATAGGATGGAACAAGTATTTACAATAAAAAATAAGTTTACTATACATTGTATTTGGGTTTCTATTTCTGATGCAGAAATACACTTTTTTTATTATATGTATCATTTTTTTATTTATTTTATTTATTATTCTCCAATCACAAAGGTTTTATACATTCAACTAATTCTTCGCTTCACTTCGTTACGCTCAGAATCTGTCTTTAAGGACTTATTTTTATCGGACGATAGTGATCCACCTCAAATTCACTAATGTTTTTATTTTGTGTATTCGTGGCATTTTCATCGATGAATTAATATATTAAGTATATTTGCAACCGTAAATTGTTAAGAACAAACATAAAATTTGTATGATTAGCAGAGAATCTACAAAAGAGAATATCAGTATTAAACATATCGGTCGACAAAGATTTTGGCTGGGTATACTTGCCGGTATTATCACTGCCGTAGCATTATCTTTATGGTTTAACTATGGAAGAGAAATATATCGATTAATGACATCTTTGGATGCTGATCTTATGACATTACCCAAACATGAAGTCCTGTTTTTCAATTACTTCTTTTCAGCTTTATCAACGGTTCTTGGCTTTTCCATGACGATATGGATGTGGATGAATAATACTAAACACAAACATAAAAGAGACAGGCTAAATAAACGATATACACAAATCAATTCCATGTTGATATTTTGGATTATCCTATTGGTTCTTGTACGTTTCGGAACTATATTACCATTTCTTTTATTTGGCACAAGAGGCTATGACAATCATTTAAATTTATATGAAGATTATTGGATTCTTTTTGTGCTGCTTCCCATTGTCATATTCATGCAAAATTGGACTCCCGTACGACTTATTTATCGTTCCAAAAAATGGATGCTGCTTTCATTCTTATTTTGTATAGCAACAACAATTACACTAACATATACAACTTCTATTGATCAGGGAATAATTAATGAAATATATCATAATAGATACCAAAAAGATTATCTATATATTGATAATGAAATAAATAAAGCAATGAACAACTATGGCATTACATACGATAAAACTTGCATTGAAGTTTTAAAGAAATGGCATACCGAACGTTCCGTTGATCAACTTATGAATATAAAG
>DHTG01000011.1:2873-4268 GCA_002411545.1 Bacteroidales bacterium UBA5266
TTCGAAATGCTAAAAGAAGAAATTGATTTAGTGAATACAGCACTTAATTGATTACAACGATTTTGCATTCGTTCACTGAAACTGAAAAAAGAAGAAGCAGAATGGCTACATATCAAATACCATATTTAGTAATAAATCAGCTAATAAAAGTTAGAAATATTTTATTAACCGATGATAGATATGCAATATATGCAAAAGATTTGCCCGAAATTAAAGTAGGAAATATAGGAAAACAGGATTGATTGATTATATAGATTATATCCTTCCACATCAATTTTTATCTTAATTTGTTCAAAAAAACATGGCTTCGGAAAAGATTAATATATGTTGGTTTAGAAGAGATTTACGCTTAGAGGACAATCGAGCGTTGCAGGAAGCACTTCATGGCGGATGGCCGGTCTTGCCCGTTTTTATCTTCGACACCGAAATCATCGACGAGCTAAAAGAAGACGACCCGCGTATTACATTTATTCACGACACGCTCGTCGGCTTAAATACTTCTTTAAAGAAATACGGCAGCGGAATGTATTGTCTGAAAGGACATCCCCTGGAAGTATGGAAAAATATCCTGCACCAATACGATGTCGAAGGGGTATATGCCAACGAAGATTACGAACCTTATGCCATACAAAGGGATAAAAGTATAGAACGACTGTTATCGGAAAAAGGCATTGCTTTTAAGTTATACAAAGACCAGGTTATCTTTGCCAAAGACGAAATCCTTAAAAGCGATGGAACTCCTTACAGCGTTTTCACGCCTTATAAAAACCAATGGTTGCAAAAGTTCGGCAATCAAAAAAGCATATCGTTGCCCACCCTCAATCAGAGTAATTATGTGAAACTTAAACTCCCTTTTCCAAGTTTGGCCGAAATAGGGTTTAAACAGTCAGCGATAAAGGTAATTCCTTACGATTTAACACCTATAGATGTATATCCGGAAGTAAGAAACTATCCCTATTTGGATCAAACCACTCATTTATCAACACACCTCCGTTTCGGAACGGTTAGCATACACAATATAGTCAAACAAGCAGCACCCCATCCGGTTTTTTTGTCGGAACTGATATGGCGTGAGTTCTTTATGCAGATACTCTTTCATTATCCGGAAGTGGTACATGCCAATTTCAAAAGAAAATACGATGCCATCCCTTGGCGTAATAACAATAAAGAATTCGAAGCATGGAAAAACGGCACTACCGGGTATCCCCTGGTCGATGCCGGTATGCGGGAGTTACTGAAAACAGGTTATATGCATAACAGGGTGCGTATGATAACGGCGGGATTCTTATGTAAACACCTACTCATAGACTGGCGATGGGGAGAAGCCTATTTTGCAGAAAAACTCTTGGACTATGATTTGGCTTCTAACAACGGGAATTGGCAATGGGCTGCCGG
>DHTG01000011.1:4586-7777 GCA_002411545.1 Bacteroidales bacterium UBA5266
GCCAGAGAAAGAGCCATAGCCACCTATCAAAAAGCAATCAGATCTTAACTGCTAAGGAATTCATATTTTTTGATTCATGTCATAAGCTTTGTTTTAGGGAATAGAATAAAATAGTATTTTTGCAGAAAATAAAAAAATCATATTGATTATGAAAATTGATACTGAATATTACGAACGCTGTATCGAGACATTACAAAAAGCTTTTACACTGCTTCAGCAAGAAAGCACCGATAGTATTCATTATGATATATACCGTTCAGCCTGTATCAAAGAGTTCGAACTCATTTTAGAACAAAGCGGAAAATTATTACGTAAAGTATTAAATCCATATTTTCATACTTCAAAAGAAGTAGGCAAACTCAATTTTAAAGATTTATTCCGACATGCAAATTTACACAGTCTAATTACAAACGAGGCGTGTGAAAGATGGATGAAGTATCGCGACAATCGAAATACTACAGCTCACGATTATGGTGTCGGTTTCGTCGAAGAGACCCTCACATTATTACCTTCTTTCATTTCGGATGCGTTAGATTTGGTAGAAATCATTAAAATACAAAACAATGCTCTTAAAGGATAGCTATAAAAAAATATTAAACGATATATTCTCCCATTACGATTTCCCTTTCGAAGTGTGGGCTTATGGGAGCAGGGTGAATGGCGGTGCACATGAGGGTAGCGATTTGGATTTAGTGATTATAACCCCCGAACGTAAAAGAATCCCCACCCAAACACTCATGGAAATAAAAGAAAACATAAGCGAAAGCAATATACCCATACTCGTCGACATTTTCGATTGGGCAAGCTTGCCATCAACTTTTCATGAAAACATTGAAGCCAAGCATGAAGTTTTATATACTTCTGTATGTAATTGTTTAAATGAAAATAAAACACCCTATGAGGTGAAGGGTGAGATGAAGAAAAAAAACTAAATAGAAATAAGTTATTTGTTTTTTCTAAATTTTTAATTAGTTCGATTTTCGTTTTCTATACAAATCACGGGGACGCAAGGGATAGTCGGGATTGCGTTTTATTTCGGGATTAAGGTAATATTGATCCACCTTCAATGGCTTTTTGGCTATCACATAATTATCGACAAACCATTCAATTTCATTTACATTATATTTCATAGCACTGGCTACTTCATGTGCCAAATTCCGATATCGGAAGGCATAATAAGGATAGTCTAATTTTTCAAAACGTTTCACCAAAGCATCGGTGCCGTAGAAGCCTAGATTAAAGAAGACAATTTTTTTATAGGTAACAATAAAATCGTCAGTTCCATGTAGTAAAAAGGTTGGAGCCGGTGGTTGATGCTTATATTTCACTTTACCGTCATGAGAGAAGATAGCCCCGGCAAAAGAAATAACCCCACCGAAACGAAAACCTTCGGGAAGGGTAACATAGGATTTCCGGCGATTAGCCAATTCATAGTCGGCATGTAAAACTGTAATAGCTCCGGCACTGCTGCCGCACAGCACTATTTTTGAAGTATCAATATGCAGTTCTTCGGAATGTTTTACGATGTAAGATACCGCCGAAAACAAATCTTCGACCGCAATATCAATGGCACAAGCTAAGGGATAATTATGCATGGCATCTACCCTATTCACATTTTTTAATGCCAAACGATAATCTATGGCTATTACTACAAAGCCTTTGTCAACAAGTAATTGATAAAACTCCTTGTGATGAGGAGACGAACGGGAACCCATGCGAAATCCACCACCAAAGACAAAGACAATACAGCTTTTATCCTCTCTCTGTTGTTCCGGATGATATACATCCATGTATAAAGTACAGCTATCCCTTTCGGCAAAAGCATAGGTTTTTACATCCTGTGAAAAGACAAAAGAAATAGTAAACGATAAAAGTAAGACAAACAAACATACCTTATTCTTCAAATTCATGATAGTTGTAATATTAAAATACCTTTGCAAAAATAATACTTTTCTACACATAAAATATTTCCAAAGATTGAATCATAATGACATAATATAAGAATGTGAATTTTTTAATAGTAATAGCTTGTGCATATCATCGTATACATTCTTAAGTTATACGTATAATGATGCCAAAACACTTTAATATCAGGAATTAAAATCCTTCATTTTAGATAAAAAAAAGGAAGAAATCATTATTTTTTAAGCTTTGAATAATTTTATTATATTGAATAATAACACATTAAATGTTTTTTTTAAATAATTGCGTTTTACATTAATATTAAATGTACTTTTGCCAATGTATTTATTAACATAATTTCAAAATAATGAACATTTTTATTGGAAGCTTACCTTTTTCAATTAAGGAAAGCGAATTAAGAGAAGTCTTCGAAGAGTACGGAGCAGTTGAATCGGCAAAAATCATCACCGACAAATTTACAGGAAGAAGCAAAGGTTTCGGTTTTGTAGAAATGAATAATGATGAAGAAGCCAAACGCGCCATCGAAGAATTAAACGGAGCTGAAGTTGAAAATCGCACCATCGTTGTCAACGAAGCACGTGAAAGAACTGAAAACACCGGCTCATTTGGCGGTAATAACAACAGAAGAAGAAACAATACAAGAGGTAGAAGTTATTAATAGCGTTTTTATTGTTCAATTACAATCACCATTCTTTCCGTCGATAGAATGGTGATTTTTCATTAATAACATCCGAATTAAATTGTTATGTCTAAGCTGACACATGTTTCATTATGGAATTTTTCACTTCCAACACTATCCTATCTCATAATTTTATTTACTTTTGTATCCTAATTTAAACTATTCATCATATGAAGAAGAAATATTTTGTTTTAATAGCGCTTATCGCTTTCACCATGAGCGGATTCTCACAAATCGACAAAATCGTAGGTAAATGGAAAACCATCGACGATGAAGACGGCTCGGCCAAATCAATCGTTTATATCTACAAAGCTACCAACGGTAAATACTACGGTAGAATAGAAAAGCTTTTCAAAGACCCTGAAGCCAAATGCACCAAATGCGAAGGAGCAAATCATAACAAACCCATACTCGGTATGATTATCATCAATAGTATGGAACTTAAAGGAAATGAATTGACCAACGGTACCATTCTCGATCCCAACAACGGCAAAGTGTATTATTGTACCATCAGCTACGATGCCACTTCCAAAAACTTGAAAGTAAGAGGCTCCCTCGATAAAAAAGGATGGATAGGCCGTTCCCAAAC
>DHTG01000039.1:0-1673 GCA_002411545.1 Bacteroidales bacterium UBA5266
CAACGCATGTATTACGGTGCCGATGCTCAATTATTAATATCGACAGGTTTGGGCATGACTAATTTACGCATAGAAGTCATAGGAGGAAAACAACCCGGTTCGGCGAATGCCTCTTCCAGTCCGAGCAGTTCTACATTACCCGACGGAAAAACCTATTGCCGTGAGTTTTTAAGCTTTGTAACTTATTTTATCCAAGATTTCGGACGTTATTCCCTTGTATTAAAATATGATCAATACGATCCGAACATCCTTCTTGCCGCTAATGATGTCGGTTTGAATGGAAGTTCCAAGGGTGATATCATGAAACAAAACATAGGTATAGGCTATTTATTCCGTATCAATGCCAACCTCCGACTCATGGGCTATTTCGATTGGGCTCTGAATGAAACTTCCGTTAACTTGAAAGGCTATGAAAAAGATTTACAAGACAATACATTTACATGCCGTTTACAATATAAATTTTAATAATAATAACATTTAATCATATTAAGAAATGAAAAAGATTTTTTTAACGATAGGACTGATTACTATCACAATGCTTCAAACAACAATTGCACAACGCATCAAAGGAAGCGATACCGTTTTACCTTTGGCACAGAAAGAAAGCGAATCATACATGAAAGCCCGTCCGGGGACCAAAGTAACCGTTACAGGAGGTGGTAGTGGAGTAGGCATTGCCGCTTTGATTAACGGTACTACCGATATTGCCATGGCATCGCGTAACATGAAATTCGATGAAAAAGCCAAAATCCAACAAGCCGGTAAGGTACAGGTAGAAAAGATTATTGCTTACGATGCACTCGCGGTGGTTGTTCATCCTTCAAACAAAGTAAGTCAATTAACCCGTAAACAACTCGAAGACATTTTCACCGGAAAAATCACCAACTGGAAGCAGGTGGGAGGTGCCGATATGAGCATTGTTGTTTATTCTCGTGAAACCAGTTCGGGAACTTATGAATTCTTCAAAGAACATGTTATGTTAAACAAGAATTATAAAAACTCCGTTTTGTCTATGCCTGCTACCGGAGCTATTATCCAATCGGTTAGCCAAACCAAAGGTGCCATAGGTTATGTCGGAATGGCTTATCTGAATAAAGAAGTAAAAGCATTAAAAGTGTCTTACGATGGTAAAACTTATATAGCTCCTTCCTTCGAAAATGCTAAAAACAAAACCTATCCGGTTGTTCGACCTTTGTTCTTTTATTATGAAAAGAAATCGGCCGCAAAGGTAACTCCTTTTATTGATTATGTTTTATCTCCTGCCGGACAAAAAATCGTTGCCGAAGTAGGGTATATCCCCGTAAAATAAACCGATACCTTAATATTAGACCTCAACCATAGGAAAGCTAATATTTAAAAGGGAAACGTAAAAACGTCTCTCTTTTTTCTTTTATACAAAAATAAATGGTATTTATGCAGGAAAATGCAAATAATTCGAATTATCTATGTTTAAGGATTCAATATAATTACAAAAAATTACGAATTACGCCTATGAAGCCATGGCATTGATGTCGTTTCTGTCTCTCGTGTCCCAAGTGTCCTTTTTAATACTCTATGTTTTCTTAACAGAAACGCAATATCTATTTCATCCTTTCTTCATATATATTAAAGACTTTTGCAGAAAATAAAAAACAACGTTACGTGAAGAAATTCATAGAAAAAATCATACAGGG
>DHTG01000039.1:2067-20593 GCA_002411545.1 Bacteroidales bacterium UBA5266
TTCTTTTCCGTTTAAACGACATAAGCAATTATTTTACCGACGAGGAATTGGGAGCCGAATTGGAATTTGTTCCCGAAAAAATATCGGAACTCATAGCCCAACATCCCGAAATGATAGGATTTATTCCTCAACAATACATTGACGACGCTTTTAAAGGAAAAGTGCTGGAAGCGGGTAAGATAGGTTTCAGTGATATCTTTTTAGGAAAGGAATGGATACCGACAGCCACACCGGTGTCGTTTTACGGTATTTTACCGTTGGTAACAGGAACATTATGGGTTAGTTTGGTAGCTATTTTATTAGCCTTGCCTTTCGGGTTGGCGGCGGCAATCTATCTCGCCGAAATGGCCAATCACAAGATGCGTAATTTTTTAAAACCTCTCATAGAACTTTTGTCGGGTATTCCTTCGGTAGTGTATGGATTTTTCGGTTTGATAGTTATTGTCCCTTTGGTACAGAAACTGTTTCAATTGCCGGTAGGCGAAACGGGCCTAACGGGCAGTATCGTATTGGCCATTATGGCTTTGCCAACCATTATTACCGTGTCGGAAGATGCCATGCGTAATTGTCCGCGTTCCATGCGTGAAGCAAGTTTGGCTTTGGGTGGCAGCAAGTGGCAAACCATTTATAAAATCGTGATTCCCTATTCCATATCGGGTATTACCTCGGCAGTAGTTTTGGGTATTGGACGGGCTGTGGGCGAAACCATGGCCGTATTAATGGTTACGGGAAATTCGGCCGTGATTGCAACGAGCATACTCCAACCTTTACGAACCATTCCGGCAACCATTGCCGCCGAATTGGGAGAAGCTCCCGACGGCGGTGTGCATTACCAAGCTTTGTTCCTTCTGGGTATTATATTGTTTGTAATCACTCAAATTATTAACTCCAGCGTGGAATACGTATCCGCAAAAAATAAAATATAATCATGAATATAACATTGAAAAAACGTCGCTCCCAACATCTTGCCTTCGGCATAGTTTCTTTGTTAACCTATTCCATTGTAGCTATATTGATAATAATACTTGCTTTTATTATCATTCGTGGTATAGGAGTTATCAACTGGGAGTTTTTAAGCACACCCCCGACCGACGGCATGACCGGCGGCGGCATATTTCCCGCCATAGTCGGTACGTGCTACCTGATTCTCGGCAGTGCCACTTTTGCTTTCCCCATAGGGATTATGAGTGGTATTTATATGAACGAATATGCTCCCAAAGGGAAATTAGTCCGTTTTATCCGAATGATGACCAATAATTTAAGCGGGATTCCTTCCATTGTATTCGGTTTGTTCGGCATGGCACTTTTTGTGAACAAATTGTCGTTTGGCGATTCCATATTGGCAGGATCTTTAACATTGGCTTTGTTGAGTTTGCCTTTGGTTATACGTACTACTGAAGAAGCTTTGAAAGCTATTCCCGACAGTTTCAGGGAAGGTAGTTATGCCTTGGGAGCTACCAAACTACAAACCATTCGACGTGTTACCCTGCCGATGGCTTTACCCAATATTACTACCGGTTTAATTTTAGCCATAGGAAGAGTATCGGGCGAAACTGCTCCCATTCTTTTTACTTGTGCCGCTTATTTTTTGCCACAATTGCCTTCCGGTGTATTAGACCAATGCATGGCGCTTCCCTATCATTTATATGTATTGGCTACCAGCGGTACGGATTTGGAATTACAACGTCCCATCGCTTACGGTACAGCTTTGGTGTTGATAGTTATTGTTTTACTGGTAAACATAACGGCAACCCTTGTACGTAGATATTTTGCGAATAAAGTTAAGATGAACTAAATAAGATATGAATAAAATTGAAGTTAAAGATGTTGATTTCTTTTACGGCGAGTTTCAAGCTTTAAAAAATATTAGTTTGTATATCGAAGCCAATAAGGTAGTAGCTTTTATCGGTCCTTCGGGATGCGGTAAATCGACATTTATACGTATTTTCAACCGTATGAACGATTTGATTCCCGAAACCCGCCTCAATGGCAGTGTAAAAATCGATGAGGTGGATATTTATCAAAAAGGAATCGATGTGGATGAATTGCGTAAGAATGTAGGCATGGTTTTTCAACGTCCCAATCCCTTTCCGAAAAGTATTTTCGATAACGTAGCCTATGGATTAAAAGTCAATGGAGTGAAAGATAAATATTTCATTCATCAAAAAGTGGAAGAATCTTTAAAAGGAGCTGCTTTGTGGGAGGAGGTGAAAGACAAACTAAAAGAGTCGGCCTTTGCTTTGTCGGGCGGACAACAACAGCGTTTGTGTATTGCTCGTGCTTTGGCCATTTCTCCTTCTATCCTCTTAATGGATGAGCCTGCTTCGGCCTTAGATCCCATCTCTACCGCTAAAATTGAAGAGTTAATATGGGAATTGAAAAAAACATATACCATTGTTATCGTTACCCATAACATGCAACAAGCAGCCAGGGTGAGCGACAAAACAGCCTATTTTTATTTAGGCGAAATGATTGAATACGACGATACGAAAGTTATTTTTACCAATCCTAAAAAAGAATCGACCCAAAACTATATCACCGGTCGTTTCGGTTGATGCATCACATTTAAAACTCGCATATTATGGTTAAATTTATTGAAATTGAAAGAAGTCAGATAAAAGAAGATGTAAACGATATGTTTGCATTGGTTATCAAACAAATCGAACAAGCTACCACCGCTTTGTTAAGTATGGATAAAGGTATTGCCTCACAAGTGATTGTTTTTGAACATAAAGTGAATTCTTTTGAACTGAAAATCACCAAAGAAATCGAAGATTATATTGCTTTATATAATCCCGTTGCCATCGACCTTCGCTTTATGCTTTCTTTGTTGCAAATGACGATGGATTTGGAACGCATAGGTGATTATGCCCGCAGTATGGCTCGCTTTGTAAAAGAAACCGAAATGGAGGAGTTAAATCCCGAACTGGTCGAAAAAACACAATTGAAAAAAATGATTCAACAGGTATTGGCCATGCTTAAAACCATGCAAGTGGCTTTTACCGAAGAAAATGCCGAACTGGCTCATACCATTTTCGATAAAGACGACCTGATTGACCATATCCGAACCCTGTCGACCGACATACTTGCCGATTATATGGTGAACCAAATTCCCGATACCTCAGCCAAAATATGTTTACAACTGCAAGATGTATTCCGTAAACTCGAACGCACTGGCGACCATATCACTAATATGGCCGAAGAATTTATTTTCTATCTCGACGCCAAAGTGTTGAAACATCAAAAGAAGGGGTGAGATAAAAGATATGTTTCTCTTTACTTTCAGATTTTAATTTGAATTCTTTCATTAAGTTTTATTATTTGTAAACGATGCGAAAATACATTTTTTATTTATATAAAAGCATTCAATTAGAATTATAATATATTCCCCTTTGCAAACGTTGCTTAAAGTCAAAACTGTCGGTTATTTTTATGCATAAATCAAATAAAAACGACGATATTAAAAAAATCCTTTTTGCCAAATTTATCGGTAATTGCGGCTTTTGTTTCACGGATGAAACGGATTTTTTATATATTGATTTTCCTTATGTTTCGGGGGCTTACGGATTTATGAGTTTTGACGCACGTCATTTGGAGGCTTTATCCCAACACGAGAAGGATGCTTGTTTTTTGTTTACGCATGCACATGACGATCATTTTAATCGCAAAGAGGTAAGATCGCGGAAATTGAAGGCCGCAGGTCCTTTCGGGATTAGATGCTATGCCCATGATTATATTACAATCGATCAGCTGAATAGAAGTGGTGCATGGCATATCACTGCTTTTAAAACAAAACACACTTTGTGTCTCGAACATTATTCTTATGTTTTGGAATGGCATGACACAAGGATTTTTATCAGCGGCGACACCAAGGATATAAGTGTGTTGAGAAAAATAAGTAATATCGATATACTTATCAGCAATCCGTTGTTTTTAAAGGGAATAGCAAAAGTTAAAAGAATAAACGATTTTAAGAAGATAATTTTATGCCATTTCCGTACGAAGTCAAAAATTGCTCATAAAGCCCATAAAAAGATAATTGTACCCAAGCAAGGTAAAACCATAGTGTTGAACCCTTAGGCAGTTGCTATATAAAAGTATGTGATTGGTTGGTAGTTTTTTACTTTTTCCCGATACTAAACTCAAATTCCAATCCGGAGGGATAATGTGTTTTGGCACTGATGCTTCCGCCGTGGTTGAGTAAGGCGTTTTTTACAACAGCCAATCCCAATCCGGTACCGCCCGATTTGCGTGAACGTCCTTTATCCACGCGGTAAAAACGTTCGAATAAACGAGGTAAATGCTCTTCACTTACGCCTATGCCTGTGTCGTAATATCGAAAGTAATAATGTGTTTCGTCTTCTTTGTAACAATCAATACCTATTTCGATGTGAGTGCCTGCATAGGCAAGGGTATTGTCAATAAGGTTGCGGAAAATGGAATAGAGCAGAGAAGGATTGCCTTTACAAATTAGTGTTTTGCCTTTCGTACGATTATCTATACTTATGTTCTTCCCCGACAATAATAAACCCACATCACTTAGTGTAGATGCAATGACTTCGCTTATATCAACCGTTTCTTTGACAAACATTTCAGGAGCTTCTTCCAATTTTGTTAGATTTGAAATGTCGTATAATAAAGAGGATAAACGATTACATTGGTCGTAGCTTTTTTGCACGAAATGTTGAATGGTGTCGGGCGATAAGTCTTTGTTAGTAAGTATGGTTTCGAGATAGCCTTGTATGCTGCTAACGGGCGTTTTCAGTTCGTGCGATATGTTTTGGGTCAGCTGTTTTTTTATGAGTGCTTGTTGTTCTTGTTCCTTCAACACCCGTTTTTGTTCAAGTACAAGATCGCTCTTGGTTTTCATCAAACGATTATAAATCTGAATGATGTGTTGAGAAATTTCCCCTAGTTCATTATTAGCAAATGTAGGGGCATATTCAATATTTCCTTCTTTGTCGGCGCGCATGGCAAAGTCGTTGAGGTGATTGATGTTTTGTCCGAGTTGTTTCATCACCATAAAGAAGATAAAACTTAAAACGCTTACGATGAGAAGAAAAATCCAAACAACGGTATAATCTATCTTTAAATCGTTGATAAGAGCGTTGTTATAAGGAATAGCCGAACGGATAATGTAATCGTCGAACAATTTGGCGGCGTAGAAATAATATTTTCCCGTTGTTTCGGAATGGCGGCGAATATCGTATCCGTTTCCGTTTTGCAAGCACTCTTGTATTTCTTTACGATTCAAGTGGTTTTCTATGGTAGAAACATCCTTTTTTTCGCTA
This sequence comes from Bacteroidales bacterium UBA5266, assembly GCA_002411545.1. GTDB lineage: Bacteria > Bacteroidota > Bacteroidia > Bacteroidales > WCHB1-69 > UBA5266. Next base: position 7,359 of record DHTG01000039.1, read on the forward strand.
TCGTATAATACGTTACCCTTTAAATCAAGTATCGTTGTCCGACCGAAATCATTTTCAACAGCGGCATTGAATGTTAAGCCGTTGTTTAAGTTGTGGTGTACGCAACGGTTATACACGCTCAAACGCTGGTTGAGCATCTCGATTTTATATTGTTTTTCTTTAGAGATATAAAACCATACAAAACTTGCGGTCAGTAATATAAACACAGCCATTACCGACCAAAATAAGCGGAGGTGAAATTTAAAATATATTTTTTCTCCGGACGACATGGCGATTCGTTTATATTTCAAAACAATAACCGTAACCCAAGCGGGTTACCAATTGCTTGTCGTAAGGAATAATTTTTTTACGTAGACGGGTAATATGCACATCGATAGTACGGTCGATAACATACACATCGTTATGCCAGATTTTTTCCAGCAAAGATTCACGGTTAAACACCACATTGGGATGAGAAACAAAAAGCCATAACAATTCAAATTCTTTTTTTGTCAATGTGATGGTTTGGCCTTTAATACCGGCTTTTTTACTGTTGCTATCGATAACAAGATCTTCATAGCGAATAATGTTTGAAGGATTTTGTTTTTGTTGTTCCTGCTTGCTGCGACGCAATACGGCTTTTACGCGGGCAATGACTTCCTGCACCGAAAAAGGTTTGGAGATATAATCGTCGGCACCGAGGTTCAATCCTTCAACGGTATCTTTCTCTGTATCTTTGGCGGTACAAAAAATGATTGGTATGGATGCGGTTGTTTTGCTGTTTTTTAAAATAGAGGCTAATTTAAAACCCGAAATTTCGCCCATCATTACATCCAACAACAGCAATTGATAGGAGGCTATGTTCATGGTTAAGGCTTCTTCGGCCGACAGGGCGGTGTCGACTTCATACCCTTCTTTTTCAAGATTAAATTTCAGTATTTCACACAAACTTTCTTCATCATCAACAACTAAGATGCGAACTTTTTCCATTTTTCATAAAAAATTTATGTGCAAAGATATATAAAATGAATGCTTGTTAACATCGATTTTACATATTTAACATATATTTAACATGTTTTAAGAAACTATAAAGGATATGGATTCCTCTTGTCTCTATGATTTAAGTCTATATATTATAATTCTGTATCTGATTAGTTGTTTTCCTCGGGAAAATTCCTTGTTTTTTTTGTTTTGAATTTTCCCTTCTCATCGTAAATGAAGTAAGCGGCATAGTGCGGATGTTTATCCAAAAACGCCAATGAAGCATCCAGGCCCATAACCATAAAAGCCGTTGCCAAGGCATCGGCATGGGTGCAATTAGCGGCAATTACGGTAACACTTAACAAGTTACTTCTTTCCGATTGCCCTGTTTTCGGGTTGATGATATGCGAAAATCGTTCTCCGTTATCTTCATGATAGCTACGGTAGTTACCGCTGGTAGCCACGGCACGGTTCTGTAATGCAAAGACATAATCCGCAGCCATTTCACCTTCGGCGGTTTCGGTAGGGATTTGTATGCCTATTTGCCAGTCTTTTCCGTTTTTGGTTCCCCTTGCCACCACTTCACCGCCGATATCGACTAAGCAATTGGTATATCCTTTACTGATTAAATATTGACTTATTTTATCTACAGCATATCCTTTTGCAATAGCATTGAAATTAAGTTGAATGCGAGGATCACTTTTGAATATCTCCTGCTTTTGAATACTTACTTTTTTATATCCCACAAAATCCAAAAGACTGTCGATTTCTTCTTGGGTAATGTTTAGTTGTTTTTCCCTGCCGAATCCCCACACATTTACCAAAGGAGCAACGGTAGCATCAAAAGCGCCACTGGTTAATTCACTTAGTTCAGACGCTGTGTTGAAAATGGAAATGAAATCTTGATTTAAAGTTACCTTTTCGTTTGCATTTACTTTAACAATGAGGGAAGTCGTGTCGAAAATGGAAAAGGTTTTGGAAATATCATTTAATATTGAATCGACTGCTTCGGGTAATTCGGTGTTTTCTGTTCCGATATACGTTATGGAATAATAAGTACCTATGCCAAAGCCTTGAAAATGTATTGCCTTTTCTTGTTTACAAGCCATTAATAAGCATAAGGCACAGACAGCAACGATACTTTTTTTGATAATGGAAGTCATGGATTTATGTTTTTGCAAAGATAAAAAAATATATAAAGCGAACAGAGATTGTGAACTTACCTTTATTTATTATTATGAATATGTAAAATAAAATGTCGTTTTTATATTTATAGTAAAACATATAAAATTTAATTTTGATGTGTTAGCGTTAAAACGACATGGGATTTCTTTTTGTTTGGGTGCGCACCCAAACGAAAAGCTCACACAATAGAATTTGTTTGTTATGTGAGAAATTTATTTACTTACCAGTGAAACTTTATGTGTGAGCAGTGAAAATCACGTGGAAATCTGTTTCTTTAAACGCATTTCTGTACTTCGTGTTGATCTTTTGATATGTAAATTGTGAATTAGAAAAGACTTAGATGGCATATATTATTAAATATCATTCAGAATTGGAATTAAAATATGAAAATCATTTCTTAAAATGTATATACATATCATGATTTTTTATCTTATAAAAAATATGACTATATTTGCACAAAAAAAACATTAATTAAAAATGTATTATTATGTCTGTTTTATACACAGCACACAAGGTGGGACAACCGGGTGTTAAAGGAGGTGGAATTCCTCTTTATCGTGCAGGAATAGTGTATAGAGGCACTATAACCTATAAGCAATTAATCAAACAAATAGAATCCTCGTCTTTGGTCGATGGAGCTGATGTAGTTGCCGTTGTTTATCATCTAAGAAGGCTATTAGAGCATTATTTGTCGTATGGTTACATTGTAATGCTAGATGAGTTTGGAACGTTTCTTCCATATATTCAAAGTCGTACATGTCAAGATCCACATCAAGTGAATGAATCCTTAATCAAAAGGATGAAAATTGGTTTCAGGCCTTGCCCTCAATTAGAACGTGCCATGTTTAATGCAAGCTTTACAAAAGCTCGAAAAAAATAATGGGTTATGATGTTCGTAGGCAAAGACGTGAAAATATAACACAGGTGTTTTGCTTATAAACCATAGGATATAGGTTTTTGTTAGCTTATTTCCCTAACAATGATTTATGTTTTATCCATTTTCATGCAATGGGCATATGTTATTATGCTCATGATATTTTATATGTAGATGTTTACCTATTTTAAAAACAGCCCGACAAAAAATATGAAGCTTCTGCATAGAGTTTAGCAATGATTTGAAAATTTTATATACTTTTGCGCCACATGTTTATTCACATATATTATTTATGAAATTTTGTATTTGCTTAGTCTGTTCCATGCTTTTATGGAATTCTTCTTTGCTTTACGGCCAAGCTCAGAAGACGAATTTAGAAGAAAGTAATTTAAAGGGAAAAGTGAAGCGTGTCATAGAAACAGAGTATGAACTCTCCGATGAAGATGAAGCGAAAAAACATAAAGAAGTTATGGGAATCATTACTCAGCATTACAATCGTTCAGGATATTTAAAGGAGCAAAAAGTATATGACGCCCAAGGAAATTTAGGCTATCGTACGGTCTATAAATATGAAAATAACAAACGAGTAAATGAAAAGAACTATAATTCCAAAAACAAAATCACAGAGCGTTGGTATGCTGTATATAATGATAAAGGTAAGTTGAAAGAAGCCATGCGTATCTTCGACGGGAAAAATATGGAGAAGGTAATTTATACATATAACAAAGAGTATCAATTAATGGCCGAGAATTGGTATCTTAACCATGCCCTTACGGAGAAAAGTGAATATAATTACACCGAAAATAATCGCATAGTGGAAAAGATATTGTACGATGATAAGGAGAGCGTAGTCGAAAAGGAAATTTCAAACTATAGCTCGACCGGAATGCTCCAAGAAGAGAGTAAATATACCATGCGCGATGCTTTGAAAGCGAAAACAATATGTGTGTATAACGAAAAAGGACAAATCGTAGAAGAACGAAATTACGACAAAGACAATATATTAGAAAGTCGGATGGTTTTTATCTACGATGACAGAGGGAATGTGAAAGAAGAAAACTGGTATGATTCTAACAATCAAATGACAATGCGAATCATGTATATTTACACCTATGATGAGAGAGGCAATTGGATTGAGAAAAAAGAGTTTGACAATGAAACCAAAACCGCTATCCTGCATCAACGGAAAATAACTTATTATAAATAATATAAATAGATAAACAGATGAAGGTATTGCTTTTAGGTTCTGGAGGCAGGGAACATACATTGGCGTGGAAAATAGCCCAGAGCAAGTATTGTAGTAAATTATATATTGCTCCCGGAAATGCCGGAACGAGCTTATGTGGTATTAATATCACCCTTTCGGATAGTGATGTGGATGAGATTAAAGCATTTATTATAAAAGAAAATATCGATATGCTGGTTGTAGGTCCGGAACAGGCTTTGGTGAATGGGATTTACGATGCCATACATTCCGATGAAGCATGTAAGCATGTGATTGTGATAGGCCCGTCAAAACAAGGGGCTTTATTGGAAGGAAGTAAAGATTACGCCAAAGGATTTATGCAAAGGAATCATATTCCAACGGCAGCCTATCGAAGTTTTACGAAAGATAATGTAGCGGCAGCGTATGATTATATAGACAGCCTTAAACCTCCTTATGTATTGAAAGCAGATGGATTAGCCGCTGGCAAAGGAGTGCTTATTTGTGAGGATGTCGAAGAAGCAAAAGCGGAAGTTAAGGCCATGTTGCTTGCTGCTAAATTTGGAAAAGCAAGCGAAAAGCTGGTAATCGAAGAATGCCTGAAAGGTATTGAATTGTCGGTGTTTATTCTGACCGATGCCAAATCATATCTGATACTACCTTCAGCAAAAGATTACAAACGTATAGGCGAAAACGATACCGGATTGAACACGGGAGGTATGGGCTCTGTTTCGCCGGTGCCCTTTGCAGATGAGGAATTTATGCAAAAAGTAGAACAACGAATAATCATTCCTACTGTAGAAGGTTTGAAAAAAGAAGCTATCGATTATAAGGGTTTTATCTTCTTTGGATTGATGAATGTGGCCGGCGACCCTTATGTAATTGAATATAATGTACGTCTGGGCGATCCGGAAACCGAATCAGTTATTCCACGTATTGAAAATGATTTGCTAGAACTCTTTAAGCATGTGGGAAATCAAAGTTTGGAGCAAATTCAAATGCATATTAACCCCAAAGCAACGGCAACGATTATGTTGGTGTCGAAAGGCTATCCCGAAAAGTATGAGAAGAATAAAATTATTAATAACTTGGATAAAGTAAATGATAGTTTGTTGTTCCATGCAGGTACCAAATACGGTGAAGACAATAAGGTACGTACGAATGGGGGGAGAGTATTAGCGCTAACGTCGTTTGGAAATAATTTGGAAGAAGCCTTGGCCATTTCGTATCGAAATGCGGAACATATCGATTTTGAGAATAAATATTATCGTCCCGATATAGGTCGAGATGTATTATAATTCTTTATTTTTAATAGGGTTGGCATATATATCTAGGAAAATATTTTTGAGTTCTTCGTATTCTCCTTCAATGTTGACCAATCCACTATTCATATAGTTTTCAAATTCCATTTTTTCTTGTTCACTGTAGTATTCAGCATATGTCTTTGTTTGTGTTAATAAATCATAGGCAATGTAATTTGTTTTAAACAAAGTATAATTATCGTGGATTCTTTTGTCGATAATTTGTGTTAGAAGTTGAAATTTTTCATTTTTATTTAAGGCATCACAGCTATCTAATTCGCTTTTTGTAATGGGGTCACAAATAGCCAAATGAATGTTCCCTTTCCATTGTTTTACACCTTGTATAATGCTATTCAGGTCTTCATTAGGTTCTTTTACGTATTTTTGATAGTTTGAAACATACATCTCAGCGGTTTTAAGGAAGTCGCAAGGTTCATATTCATAGGAAATAACCATAGGAGTAATATTTAATTCCATTAGATTAGGCACAAAAAACTTAGTACTACTTAGGGCAAACATTTTCAGCACAGCCATTTCTGTTTTATCGTTTCCATTTTTGGTCCTACCGTTGCGTTGAGCAATCCAAATAGATTGTTTTTTTTCGGTAATGGCATAGCGCATATAAGCAGATACATGCATGGAGTTACGATAAAAATCGCGGATATTACCTCCTCTTACGATTTTAAACATTTTATTCATCTTGCCAATGTCGATGATAAAGTCGTTTATCATAAGATTGCTGCCGAAAGTAATTTCGGATGTATCTAAATTGTTGTCTCGTAATAAAATTTGCAGAATAGCCGAATCCATTAAAATGTCTCGATGGTTACTAATAATCATAGAACTGTTTGTATGAGATAATTTATCAAAACCACTATATGTCAAGTCGGAAGAAGATTTATTCACAATAGACCAAATGACTTTATACATAATATTGGTTTGAAACTCATTCACCGTTTTAATCTTTTTAAAGTCTTCGATAAACGATTGTATGTTCACATTGGGAAAGAGATAATTTATAATAGCAGGGAAATGCTTATTTTTTGAAACTCTCTCAATAGCGGCAGGGATTTCGTAGTCATAAAAAGGTCGAGTATCGTCGAAAATTGTAATATCCATGGTTATTATTGGTTAAAGGTTACTTAAGTTTAGTAATTGTCCATTTTTTCAATTCTTTAAATAGTTTTTCTTCCATTTGTGCACAGCAGTGAATCATATTGGCCAAATATACAATATTTTTTTCTTTTCTTTCCTCACATTGTCGGTTGGCTTCCAACGCAAATTGTTGCCATTGATCGGCAATTTCTCTCATAGAAAGGCTTATCGTCATAAGTTCATGGTCGTTTAAGTATTCAGCAGCTTCTTTAAGAAAATTGGCATACAAATACCTGAAGCCCGAACCTCCCGAGCCACCTTCTTCGGAAATAAAAATTTGAAATCTAATATTTCGCCATGCTTGTTTCTCTCCATAAATTTTAGTGTAATTTTTTATTCTATTCGACAGATAATAGATACCTTTTACACCGAAATAGGGCAAAGGGATGCCTAACATTTGATGGCAAGTGTTTTTGATACCTTCTAAAATACCTTTCTTAATATCGAAATGGTCGGGCGTGGATTTGATATAGAACATAGCTCCTCTGGGCGAAAGCAAATCTTTGGTAAATCGAGCATTCATTAGATCTTCGTAGCTTATGCGTTGTGCTGAATCGTCGGGGAAATGAGGGTCGGTATCACCTACAATATATTCGTTACTATCCTTGCCAAAAACAACAAAGTGATGCCCCGAAAACTGACGATCCCTTAAAGGAAAGAAAGGTAGTCTGGATACTTCGGAAACCAATCCTACCGGTATATTCTGTTTCAACAAAGCGTCGATGGCTTTCATGGAACGTTTTTTATTGATAAAAAATGAAATGTGACCATCTATTCCCATTCTTTTGGAAAACTTACGAAACACTTGAACGAAAATACTTCGGAAAATAGGAATTTCATTACCATTGAAAAAACGGAAAGGGAAATGCATGAAATCAAATCCGCTGCCAATGCCGAATATCATGGTTTCGCTGATGTCATGTCCGTAAAATTTAAGCATATTTTTGATGCTTCCCGTTTCACAGTGTATACCTCGTTGATGGGGATAATTTTCGATGATGATTTTAGAAGTCGTAAGTTTGTTTTTACCCATTGTTCTTATTTTCTTTTATCAATAAATTTAATCGGTTTCCGATTAGATTCGGGCATTTGAATTTTACGTATAACATCAATATTTTCAAAACGTATAGAAGGGGCTACCCTAATCTTTGCGCGGAAGCGATTTTTTAAATCTTTCATAACGGCTTCGTTGGTGTTGCGACTTCCGATAATAAGCGTAACATTATCCATGCCTATTTCATTTGTTGAAACTTCAACCAAATAATTTTCAATGTAATCTACATTATCTAATACGTCGAAGATGGCTGCCGGATAAAGCGTAGTTCCTTTATATTTTATCATCTGATTTTTACGACCGATAATGGGACTTATACGCATTGATTTTCTGCCGCAAGAACAAGGTTCATAATGAAAGCGACACATATCGCCGGTTTTAAACCGTATCAAGGGCATGCCTTCTACGCCTAAAGTAGTGATGCACAATTCTCCGTATTCACCTTCAGCGACAACATTATTATTACTGTCCAATAGTTCGCATATAATTAATTCGGGATGATGATGACCTCCTTTACCTGCTTCACATTCACAAAAAGAAGTGCTCATTTCAGTGGAAGCATAAGTGGAAAACAGAGAGATGTCCCATTTCTCTTTGATTTTTTTACCTAAAAGATTTAAGGAGAAGTCATTTTCACGTAAATTTTCTCCAATGCAAATAGCTTGTTTGATACTGGATTTTTTATAGTCTATATTATGCTCTTCAGCATATTGTATGATCTTTAAAATAAACGAAGGTACGCAAATAATAGCATCGGGAGAAATTCGATTGATGGTATCCCATTGTAATTCGGGTATTCCATTTCCCACACGAATCACACCAGCTTTCATCATGCGAATGCCTAACACATAGGCAAAACCCGCCATAAAACGTTTGTCGAGGGTAGTCATTAATTGATATACATGACCTGCTTTTCCTCCTGCACAGGTAAAAGAAATGGCTTCGTTATAGGCTAATCTCACCAAATCTTTATCCGTCATGGCAAAGGTAGTGGGAGTGCTTAATGTTCCGGATGTAGTGATGTAATCTACAATTTCAGAACGGTCAACACAAATAAAGGCTTGATTATATAATTGAAGATCTTCTTTGTTTGTAAATGGAATATAAGACAAATCTTCCAAAGTTTTTATTTTGCTTATGTCGATGTTCTCTCTCTTAAATAAATTTTTATAATAGGTAGATTTGCTCTTGGTATAGGCTAAAATTTCTTGCAGCTTTTTTGATTGAAATTTTTTTATTTCGCTTAGTGGTTGATATTCAATTTCGGGTTTAAAATTCATAAGGTATATATGTTATTTAATAAATTTGTTTTCTTTCAACCATTTGATAAAGGCCAAGTGCCAACGAGCAGCCTCACCTCCTTTTTTTTCATCAATACCATATCCATGGCCGCCTTTCTCATGGAGCAAAAATGTGTGAGGGATGTTTTTATTCGTGAGTGCCTGATGCAAAACTAAACTATTTTTATAGTTTACAACCGGATCGTCTTTAGCGGTTGATAAAAAGAAGGGAGGCATATCATCCGGGATGTGTAATTCTAAGGAAAAATTGTCGATATCGGTTTTTATAAATGTTTTTCCTAATAGGTTTTTCCGAGAACGTATATGAGCCAAACTGTCTTGCATAGAAACAACAGGATAAACGGCAACAATAAAATCGGGGCGTAAAGGAGTATCAGTTTTTATGCCAAGCTTTTGCAAATAATTTTCCTTATAAAAAGTTCCACCCATAGTTACCAAATGACCTCCGGCTGAAAAACCCATTAGTCCCAAGGTTTTGATAGTAGGTATATTTTCTCTAACGTATTGGATGGCACGTTGGAGGTCTTCAATCATAGAAGGGTGATTATAGCCATGCATGCCAACACGATAGCGTAATACATAGGCTGAGATACCCTGGCTATTCAGCCATTCAGCAATGGCATGTCCTTCGTGAGGTATACCTAAATGATGATAACTTCCTCCCGGACAGATGATAATACTTACTCCTGTGTATATTGAAGGAGGTGCTTGATAGATGTATAAACGCGTTTTTTCTTTCTGCATTCCTTCTATTTCTTTCCATAAATACACAGGTTTGGGTTGCGTAAAAGATAAACCGGATGTAAAAATTAAAAAAAATAATAAAAATGTTTTCATTTGTGATGCTTGATAATAGGCATATTAAATATGAATATAATGTTTTATGTCATCCTTTGTCAATTGTTTATATCTAGGATTGAAAAATTTACTAGTATCCCAATCAAAGCTTACTTCAAAAAACTCCTCATCATAAAAAGATAATTTTGAATTTGTATCGGGATTGCACTCAATGTAAATCATATTTTCAGGTTTGATGCCTTTGGCTTGACAAATTTGCCATGCTAATAAAGCCCCATTATAGGTTACGGAAGTTCCGGGATTGTCTTGATATAATTCGGTTACAATAACAATTGTTTTATTTTCTTTTTTGATAATTTTTAATCCGCATTTGGAAGGTATATCCCATTGTCCCAAAAAATTGAAAACTTCATCAAAATATTTATCAGATACTTTCATATGAAAATTAAATAATTAAACTTTGATATTTCTTACCACATCTTTACCGAAGCTTTTATTTATCAGATTACGGTCCCTGGGACGATAGGTTCCGTCTTTCATTTCTTTTAACATTACTTGAGCAAAAAGTTTAAACATTTTTTCTTCTTGACTTTCTTCTTGATAAAAAGCTTTCCATGCATAATCATATAATTCTTGCAATCTTTGTGGACTCATATGTTTGGGCTGATAAACCACCCGACCGGCATTATAATGATTCCAATCATGATCAAAAATACGTCCTTGGCGCAATAAATCATCGTAGGCTTTGGTATGTGGAAAGGGGGCTAATATGGTAAATTCGGCTAAATCTAAATCGATTTTCAAAAGAAAATCAATAAGTCGTAAAATATCATCTTCGGTTTGATTATCTAATCCTAATAATATAGTTCCTTCCACTCCAATACCATAGTCGTGATAACGTCTAATGCGTTCTTTAATATAATCGGAAGTATCATAAACTGCTTGATATACGTACCATGCGCCGGCTTGTGCCGCTAAATCAAGTACTTTCGGATCGTCTTCTATGGTGTGACTTATCCATTTCTTTTTTAAGGGAATCATTTCTTTGAATAAATCCGTTTCCCAAGAAGTGTTTTGTGCTAATGAATTATCAACGATAAATAAGCGATTGTTGTCGATGGCATATAATTCTTCCAAGGTTTTATCTAAGGGTCGTGGACGAAAATGCCGACCTCCTAAATAAGAAACGGCGCAAGGATAACAACTAAATCTACATCCGCGTGACGCATGGAATAAATCAACCATTTGAACGCCTTTGTGGTTGTATAAGTGTTTTTTATATAAATCGCGACGAGCCGGTCCTACTAAAGAGATATCGGCTTGCTTGGCCATAAAATTGTATATTTTCTTTAATTGCCCGTTTCCCCAGTCTTTGAATACTTCTTCCATTCTGCCTTCCGATTCTCCTAAAAAGACACTGTCGGCATGTTGAAGGGTTTCTTCAGCATGAAGCATGGTGGAAATACCTCCGAATATAACTTGTTTACCCCTCTGACGAAATGCTGCAGCTATTTCCCAGCCTCTTTTTACTTGTGTGCTTAACATCATTGAAATGCCTACAAAATCACAAGCTTGTTCAAAATCTATGTCTTCCACGTTTTCATCGATGAACGATACTTCAACATAGGAGGGTAAGGAGGCAGCAAAAACAACCGGTCCATGTGGTGGTAAATTAAAAGTAGTCTGACCGGAGAGTTTTTCCCATTTAGGATATATTAATGTAAATTTCATATGTTGTAAATAAATTGATAGTCTATGTGAAATTCTAAAATAATAAGTGCAAAAGTATAAAAAATATAATTATAGTGTTTTTAGTTTAATGTATTTATTATTAGGAAGAAATCATCTTCCTTGGTTGAAAGACTATTGATTATTATTTATTTTATTGATTAAATAATTAACGTCTCCGATAATTATTCCTACCGTGATAATGGCGCTTAAAGGAACTCCAAGTATGCCATGTAAATTGATGTTTTGTCCGGTTAAAAACAAGTTTTCAATTTTTGTCCGTGGTAATATACGAGTTTGAAAAATAGTTTCATAAATTTTTTTATACCCATATAAACTACCATCTTTTGAACGTAGATAATCGCGGATAGTTAAAGGGCTACCACTAAATACCTTATCTATGCTTGCCTCAAAATTAGGAAATACTTCATTCACTTTATCAATTATTTTATTTTCAATTTCTTTTTTGAAGCTTTCGTAAGCTAATCCTCTTTTTCCAATGTAAGTATTTTCCCATTGTTGGAAATTTTCATAGCGCATAATGCAATGCACAATAGCCTTGTTTGCATATTTGCCTTGATTTTTAGAAGGAGAGGTCATCAATATAAATCCGGATGGAAAATCATCTAAATGGTAATTTATGGTATTCCAAATCATATCGTAGTTATTGTAATAATAATAATTATGATTTAAATAAGGAAAATGATTCGGTTTAAATTTAACATATACTAAAAATGATGAATACGTATTTTTAAGTTGTTTTAATCGTTCTCTATAGGCTTTTTGTATATTCTCGGTATGAATTAAATCCATTAGTAAAGACGGGTGTATGTCTGAAATATAGTAATCGGCTTTATATTCACTTCCATCCTTCGCAATTACTTTTGTGATTTTTTTATTGTCAACTTCAATGTTTACAATTTCTTTGTTAAGATGAATTTCACCTCCCATATGTATAATCATAGTGGCCATTGCATCGGCAACATGTTGACTACCACCAATGAAGCGGGAAGCTCCTTCAATATAAAATTTTGTGATGATTGCATGGATATAAACAGGAGTTTGTTCTTCATTTCCACCGTATAGAGGATTGTTCCAAGCTAAAATTTTTTGTAGTTTTTCGTCTTTTATGTATTTGTTTATAAATTGTCCAACAGGGATTAATGCATCTTCGGTAAGATAATTTACATCGGAAATGGGCTGTAAATTGAATAATGGAATATGATCACATATAGTATAAAGGACATCTATATATTCTCTGATATGTTGACTTTCCTCTGGAAATGATTTAGAAAATATGCGTATGAAGTTTTCTTTACCTATTCCAATGTTAAACTTTTCACTTCCTATTTGTATGATGTCGAATCCATGCTTGTCGAGTGTTTTCAGATGTATTTTATCCAATAAATTCAAGTATGAAAATAATTTGCGTAGGGGACCCTTTTCTTCAAATCCGCTGACAAAATGTATGCCCGATTCAAATAGTTCTCCGTAACGTTCAAAACAGTGTAGACCTCCTCCAATTTTTCCATGTTGTTCCATTATAATGGGTTTATACCCCTCTTTACAAAGTAAACAAGCCGAGAATAAACCTCCTATTCCGCCTCCTATTATTATGACAGTTTTATTCATGAATGATTGAATTATTTAAGAATACAAATGTAAGAAAATATTG
>DHTG01000030.1:0-2125 GCA_002411545.1 Bacteroidales bacterium UBA5266
TATTGCAAAAATCAAAACCGAAGCAGGCATACTGACACGTAAAGTGCAAATAATGAGATAAGCTTTTTTTTATCGGACAATGATAAATAAATTACTGTTTTTAGATAAATAGGCAGTTTTATTTTTGGATTAAGTTGAATGAAATCCTGCATAATTGTTGTTTTGCAATGATTTATTTTTAGCTTTAAATTGAATATGCATCCCTTGAAAACGGAGCCTTACCTGTTGTTCAACCGAGCAGGCTTCGTTGAGCAACGTATAAGGATCCATTTTAATCCTCTGTTGCATCTAATCGGGGAAAGATAAAAGTGTGATTTTAATATATATTGTTTGAAAATATGAATTTATACCATGTAATCAAAGAATCGTATAGTTAAAATTCCGCTAATGTAGGGATGAATATTCCATGTTTCGGTGTTGTGAAAACAGGATGTATTGATTTAATTGTTACATTTGCAAAAAATAATTTAAATCTGAATTTATGAAAAAGTATTTTTTAGTAATGTTGAGTACATTAATAGTATTAGTTTTTAGTAGTTGTAAAAAAGAGCAAGAGTCACCAAAAGAATTGATACCTCAGGAGAAGCAAAATGGATTATGTTATATGTATACATCCACTTTAAATCCTGCATGTAGTTGGGGAGAAGATCAATTATCTAGACAGTCTAGGCAAAATGGATATCTTTTTGTAGGAATTCATTCTCCAAACCAAAAAGACCCTATGGAAGTTCCCGAAGCCTTATTTAATTCTTTTATTGAAGACCGTCCTAATCCAAAACCTTATTATTATCCGTTGTATATTGTTGGGGATAAAGATTGTTCAAATTGTACGGTTATGTTTAATATGGACGATATCTTATCCCGAACATGTAATATTGCCATGGCAGCCAGAGATACCATTATCAACAATAAAATGACGGTAACGATAAAAACAAAAAACTTAACTCAACTTGAAGACGTGGATTATTACATGGGTGTTTACGTACTTGAAGATAATTTAGTCTATCCACAAAATAGTGATTCCGGTTTAATTTCGAATTTCAGTCATAATTGTGTTCTACGAAAAACAAGTTCGGGAAATGTATATTATGGAGAAAAGGTGTTTACGGGAGGAGATATTAATAAAGTATATGATAAAGAATTTACGATTGATGTTACAGGGTGTAATCCAAAATATACTTACGCTTTAGTGGTTATTTATAAAGAAGGAGTTGAATCAACGCCAAAATACTTATATGAAAATGCTTTTTGGACACGTTAAATAATTTTTACGTAAATAGCTTTCAATTACCTAAAAAATTCGTACATTTGCAAAAAAATTCATTTAAGGAAATCATTTTTGTATATAATTAAATAACAAAATATTATGGCAGAAAAAAAATATATGACATGTGACGGAAACTACGCAGCAGCGCATGTAGCTTACATGTTTAGCGAAGTGGCAGCAATTTATCCTATAACTCCATCTTCTACGATGGCGGAATACATCGATGAATGGGCTGCCGGTGGCAGAAAAAATGTGTTCGGTGAACCGGTAAAAGTAGTCGAAATGCAATCCGAAGCCGGTGCGGCAGGTGCCGTACACGGTTCCTTGCAAGCAGGGGCTTTAACCTCAACCTTTACCGCATCGCAAGGTTTGTTGTTGATGATACCGAATATGTATAAAATAGCGGGAGAATTGCTTCCGGGTGTTTTTCACGTATCTGCACGGGCTTTGGCAGCTCAAGCCTTATCCATTTTCGGCGACCATTCCGATGTGATGAGTACACGTCAAACGGGTTTTGCTATGTTGGCAACAGGTTCTGTACAAGAAATTATGGATTTAGCTCCTATCGCACATTTAGCAGCCGTGAAAGCCAGAGTCCCTTTCTTGCATTTCTTTGACGGGTTTCGTACCTCTCACGAAATACAAAAAGTAGAAGCTCCCGACCAAGATAAATTATTTGATTTAATGGATAAAAAAGCCTTGAGTGCTTATCGTCAAAGAGCTTTAAATCCTGAACATCCCGTAACACGCGGTACTGCTCAGAATCCGGATATTTATTTCCAAACCCGTGAATTGCAAAATAAATATTATGATGTGCTTCCCGAAATTATTGCCGATTATATGAAGCAAATCAGCCAA
>DHTG01000030.1:2396-4732 GCA_002411545.1 Bacteroidales bacterium UBA5266
GATAAATTAACGAATGAAGGCAAAAAAGTGGGTGTGGTTTCGGTACATTTGTATCGTCCTTTTTCCGTAAAATATTTGAATAATATACTTCCCAAAACCGTGGAACGTATTTGTGTACTCGACCGTACCAAAGAAACCGGTGCTAACGGCGATCCTTTATATTTGGACATAGTAGAAGCTTTTGCCAATCGTAAAGACATTGCTTGCGACAAAAAACCTTTGATTATAGGCGGACGTTACGGCCTATCTTCTAAAGATACTACCCCGGCGCATATCCTTTCGGTATTCCAAAACCTGGAAGCCAAAGAACCGAAAAACCAATTTACCATTAGTATAGTGGATGATGTTACCCATAAATCCCTGCCTTTGTTACCCGATATTTTTGTGTTACCCAAAGGAACCTTCGAAGCCAAATTCTACGGTTTAGGTGCCGACGGAACAGTAGGTGCTAATAAGAACTCCATTAAAATTATTGGAGACAATACCAATAAATACAGTCAAGCATATTTTGATTACGACAGTAAGAAATCAGGTGGATACACTTGTTCACACTTACGTTTTGGCGATCATCCCATCAGGGCTCCTTATTTGGTAGGAACGCCCGATTTTGTGGCCGTTCATGTTCCTTCTTATTTGCGTAAATACGATTGTTTGAGAGGTTTAAAACAAGGAGGTACTTTCCTTTACAATTCTCCTTGGGATGTTGAAGAAACCAAAAAACAACTTCCCGATAACGTGAAAAAATATTTAGCTGTTAATAAAATCAATATGTATATGATTGATGCTACAGCTATTGCCGAAGAAATAGGATTGGGAAATCGTACCAACACCATTCTTCAATCGGCTTTCTTTAAAATTTCGGGAGTTATTCCTTACGACCTCGCTGTTGACCAAATGAAAAAATTCATTGTAAAATCCTATGGACGTAAAGGGGATAATATCATTAAGATGAACTATGCCGCCGTTGACCGTGGAGGTGATGTGGTGAAAGTGGATATCCCGGCCGAGTGGGCAAACATAGAAGTTAAAAAAGAAAAAGACACCCGTAATATTCCCGATTTCATTAAAAATGTGATGGAACCTATGGTAGCACAAAAAGGAAACGACCTTCCTGTTAGTGCTTTCTTGGGATGGGAAGACGGTACTTTCCCTGCAGGAACTACCGCTTACGAAAAACGAGGCGTTGCCGTAAACGTTCCGCAATGGATACCCGAAAATTGTATCCAATGTAATCAATGTTCATTGGTATGTCCTCACGCTGCTATTCGCCCTGTGGTGATGAATGCCGATGAAAAGAAAAACGCTCCTTCGGGAATGCAAACTTTGGAAATGAAAACACCCAAAGAAATGATGGGTATGCATTTCCGCATGCAAGTGTCGGTATTGGATTGTACCGGTTGCGGTAACTGCGCCGATGTATGCCCTGCTAAAACCAAAGCATTGGAAATGAAACCTTTTGACACACAATTGCAACAAGTACCTCATTGGGAATATGCACAAGAAAAAGTTACCTATAAAGATTATTTAGTTGACAAATCGGCTAATGTTAAAAACAGCCAATTTGCACAACCTTTGTTTGAATTTTCAGGCGCTTGTGCCGGTTGCGGTGAAACTCCTTATATTAAAGGTATTACCCAATTGTTTGGTGAACAAATGATGATTGCCAATGCAACAGGATGTTCTTCCATTTACGGTGGTTCAGCTCCTGCCACACCTTATTGTCCGAACAAACGGTCCGGTCACGGCCCTGCATGGGCTAATTCCTTGTTTGAAGACAATGCCGAATACGGTTTCGGTATGGCAACAGCTACCCGTCAGATGAGAGACAGAATTCAACGCATCATGAACGAAGCCATTACTTCCTGTAATTGTTGCTCCGATGAATTAAAGGGTTTATTCAAACAATGGATAGAAAATCGTGAAAATACCCTCGAAAGTAAAAAGATCAGCGATAAAATCGTTCCTTTAGCAGAAAAATGCGATTGTAGTTATTGCAAGGATATTGTGGATTTGAAACATTACTTAGTGAAAAAATCACAATGGATATTCGGCGGCGACGGTTGGGCTTATGATATCGGTTTTGGCGGTTTAGATCATGTGTTGGCGTCGGGCGAAAACGTGAACGTATTGGTATTGGATACCGAAGTGTATTCCAACACCGGCGGACAATCATCCAAAGCCACACCGGCAGGTGCCGTAGCTAAATTTGCAACATCCGGAAAGAAAATCCGTAAGAAAGACTTGGGTATGATTGCTAAATCTTATGGCTATGTTTATGTGGCTCAAGTAGCTATGGGTGCAAGTCAAGCACAATATTTCAAAGCTATCAAAGAAGC
>DHTG01000074.1:0-22737 GCA_002411545.1 Bacteroidales bacterium UBA5266
GGCAATATGGGTGATCATTCCGCCACCGGAGTGGCCTTTACCCGTAATCCCGCCACAGGTGAAAACCAATTCTATGGTGAATGGCTTATCAATGCACAAGGAGAAGATGTGGTTGCCGGTATTCGCACCCCCAATCCCTTGAACGACGATACGAAAAACGAACAAAACAAACACCTACACTCCATGCAGGAATTAATGCCTTCAACTTATAAAGAACTGTGTGATATACGTGCTATCTTAGAAAACAACTTCAAAGATATGCTTGATATAGAGTTTACCATACAAGAAGGTAAATTGTTTATGTTGCAATGCCGTGTAGGTAAAAGAACGGGAGTTGCCGCTTTAAACATGGCATTAGACATGTTGCACGAAAAATTAATCGGCGAAAAAGATGTGGTAATGCGTGTTACACCGGCACAATTGGACGAATTACTTCACCCTATCCTAGATTCCGCCGACGAAGCAAAAAATCAAGTTCTCGCTAAAGGACTTCCGGCCGGTCCCGGAGGAGCCGTGGGTGTGATTGCACTTACCAGCGAAAAAGCAATGGAATATAACAAATTACATATTAAAAATATCTTGGTACGCGAAGAAACCAATCCCGAAGATGTGGAAGGCATGCGTGCGGCAAGTGGCATTCTGACAGCTCGCGGGGGTATGACCTCTCACGCTGCTTTGGTTGCCCGCGGCTGGGGTAAATGTTGTATTGTAGGTTGTGAAGCTGTGAAAATCGACCTCTCGAAAGGAATGGTTACCATTGGATGCAAATCCTTTAAGGAAGGGGACGAAATCAGCTTAAACGGTTCCAGAGGTTGGATATATGACAAAGCTATCAAAATGATCGATGCAACTGAAAATCCTCGATTCCAAGAGTTCATGAAAATTGTCGATGCACATCGTAGCATGGGCGTACGCACCAATGCCGACACACCCGAAGATGCTCAAAATGCCATCGATTTCGGAGCCGAAGGTATAGGTTTGTTCCGTATCGAACACATGTTCTACGGAAAAAACAGCGAAGCCCCTCTGACTAAATTACGTAATATGATTTTGGCTAATAATACGGAAGAAAGAATCACCGCTTTGAACGAACTTGAACCTTTTATACGCCAAGCTGCTAAAGGTACTTTAAAAGTTATGAACGGTAAACCGCTTACTTTCCGCTTAATGGATCCGCCTTTGCATGAATTCGTTCCCCAAACCGAAGATAAACAACGCGAGTTGGCAAAAGAAAAAGGGATGACATACGAAGACATCAAATGTCGCATCGAGGCTTTGCATGAAGTAAATCCTATGATGGGATTGAGAGGTGTTCGTTTAGGTATTGTTTATCCAGAAGTTACAGAATCACAATTCCGTGCCTTATTCGAAGCTACTGCAGAGTTATTAAAAGAAGGATTAGACCCACAATTGGAAATCATGGTTCCCTTGACCATATCGGTTTCAGAATTAAAACATCAAAAATGCATTTGCGATAAAGTTCATGCACAAGTAGAAGAAAAATTCGGAATAAAAATCAACTATTTATATGGTACTATGATAGAAATTCCTCGTGCTACCCTCGTTGCCGACGAAATTGCCGAAGTGGCCGACTTCTTCTCCTTCGGAACCAACGACCTTACTCAAATGACCTTCGGTTTCTCCCGCGATGACGTCAATGCCATTGTCAATACTTATATTGATGAAAAAATCATCCCTGCCGATCCTTTCAATACATTGGATCAAGAAGGAGTAGGACAATTAGTTCAACTCGGTACCCAACGCGGACGTGCTACAAAAGCTAACCTAAAAGTTGGTGTTTGCGGTGAACATGGTGGCGATCCTGCTTCGATAGAATTCTTCTTCAATACAGGATTCAACTATGTTTCATGTTCTCCTTTCCGTGTACCGGTTGCCCGTTTGGCTGCCGCTCAAGCCGCCATTAAATCTAAAAAATAAATTATTGGATGGATATAATTTAAAAACCTTCTTCTTTTATGGGGAAGGTTTTTTTATTTTATGGCTTTCAAACATGCCAACATCTTTTCGGCAATTAACTCGGAGGCATTGCCTTCACCTAATTTATGATGTAATTCTTTATACTTATTAAGCATAGACTGACGATAAGTGCTGTCTTCAATCAGAAGATGTAAATGTTTTTTAAGTTGTTGTTCATTCATTTCCTGTTGAATAAGTTCAACCACTACTTCTTTATCGGCTATTAAATTTACCAATGAAATATATTTAATATTCTTAATTAAATGCTTTGCAATAAGGTAAGAAAGAAAATTTCCTTTATAGCAAACCACTTGGGGTATATTGAATAAAGCCGTTTCGAGTGTTGCAGTACCCGAAGTAACCAAAGCAGCAAAACTATGTGCTAATAAAGAATACGTTTGATTATAAATCACTTCCAGAGAATAATTCTTACACAGTTCCTTATATAAAGGAGCGTGATGTTCAACACCGGCAATAACAAATCTATATCCCTTAATGTGTTTACTAGCTTCGAGCATCACAGGAAGCATATTTTCTATCTCTTGTTTACGGCTACCGGGAAGTAAGGCAATAATAGGTTCTTCTCCAAAACCATTGTTTTTTTTGAAATTAGTGTCAATTTCAGCTTGTTTCACCACATCCAAAAGAGGATGTCCGAGATAATTGGCTTTGATTGCATATTTAGCATAAAAGGCTTGCTCGAAAGGAAGAATAACAAATACTTCATCGATGTATCTTTTTATTTGTTTCACTCTCGACGTATGCCAAGCCCAAATTTGCGGTGAGATATAGTAAAAAATACGAATGTTTTTCTTATGTAAGAATTTAGCTATACGAAGATTAAATCCAGGATAATCCACCAATATCACCACATCGGGTTGAAAGGATAAAATATCTTTTTTACAAAAACGAATATTGGATAAAATAGTTTTCAGATGTAAAGCCACCTCAACAAAGCCCATAAATGCCAAGTCTTTATAATTTTTTACAATTTCGGCTCCTTGTTTTTGCAGTAAATCCCCACCCCAGGCTCTTATTTCCGCTTGATTATCCATCTTTTTAAGATGTTTAACCAGATTGGAAGCATGCAAATCGCCTGAAGCTTCGCCGGCAATAAGGTAGTATTTCATACACTAATTTTCGTTTAAAAAACTCGTTAACGGACTACTGGCTTCGGCAGTTCTGGTGGGCAAAGCCAATCGAGCTTCAAAAGCCCTTCGTCCAGCTTCGACCGCCAATTTAAAAGCAACAGCCATTTCGACCGGATTTCCGGCAATAGCAATTGCCGTATTAATCAAACAAGCATCAGCACCCATTTCCATGGCTTCGGCAGCATGCGAAGGAGCACCAATGCCGGCATCAATCACCACAGGCACATTACTTTGTTCAATTATAATTTCTAACATCTCTCTTGTTTTTAAACCTTTGTTTGTTCCAATCGGAGCTCCCAAAGGCATCACGGCAGCCGCACCGGCTTCTTCCAATAATTTACATAATACAGGATCGGCTTGAATATAAGGCAAAACAACAAAACCCTTTTTAACTAATATTTCCGTGGCTTTCAAGGTTTGAACCGGATCGGGTAATAGATATCGAGGATCAGGATGAATTTCCAATTTCAGCCAATGAGTATGTAAAGCTTCTCTGGCCATTTCAGCGGCAAAAACCGCTTCTTTCGCATCTCGTGCTCCGGAAGTATTCGGAAGAAAAGTAATATGTGGA
The DNA here is from genome assembly GCA_002411545.1 of Bacteroidales bacterium UBA5266. Taxonomy (GTDB): domain Bacteria; phylum Bacteroidota; class Bacteroidia; order Bacteroidales; family WCHB1-69; genus UBA5266. The sequence continues at coordinate 3,700 of DHTG01000074.1, forward strand.
TGAAAAATATGCTGTAACATATCATCATCTTCCTTTTCTAAATCTACACGCTTCAATGCAGCGGTAACCATTTCCGTACCGGAAGCAAGTATAGCTTGTTCCATTACTTGATTAGAACTGAATTTTCCTGTTCCTAAAAACAAACGCGATGCAAATGTTTTATCGCCTATAATAAGTGTATTCATATATTATTAAATACTAATAAATCTGTACTTTAATCCTATTGATTAAGGGTGTACAAAAGTAATCATTTTTGTTAAGCATTTAAAGATTTATTCATTTTTATGTACTGTATAAGCATTAACACACAAAAAACAAAGCTCAATAAATTCAATATAGAAAATAATAAAACAATATCATTTTCGTTTTTAAATTAAAACACCCCTTTTAAAAAATAAAAAAAATGGAAACCAAGAAATCAAAAAAAGCCGACTTAGAATGGAGAAAAAGAATTTTTTTCCAATTAGGAGTTTTTATGTCTTTGGCATTAGTGCTACTTATGTTTGAATTAGTTGGAGCCAAAGAAAAGGAAATCCAACAAATTGATTGGAGCAGAGATGTTGTTGATGATGATATTATTATTACAACTAAGCGCGATCCGGAAATTCCAAAACCCAAAATAGTCCCTTTATCCAAAACGGTTATAGATGTCATAAACGATTTAGACAAAAACACAAATGATGTTGACTTTGGACAGGATATAGATGAAAACACGAAAATAGATGACATAGAATACATTGAACCAATCATAGAACCCGATGATGACAAAGATGAAATATTTGCAATTGTTGAAGTAAATCCTTCTTTTCCTGGAGGCAAGGATGCATTTCATCAATACTTGAAAGACAATATAAAATATCCCAGATCAGCTATAGAAGCCCAAATAGAAGGAACTGTCTATGTTGAATTTGTTGTTGAAAAAGATGGAAGTTTAACGGATATTCATATAGCAAGAAAAAGTACATCATTACTGGATCAAGAAGCACTTAGAGTAATTAAAGCCATGCCCAAATGGATACCAGGCAAACAGCGCAATAAAGCGGTTAGGGTAAGATTCCGTGTGCCTATAAAATTTGAGTTATCATATTAATCATTTACTATAATCAACCATAAACTTTTCTGCTGTTTTAAGTGGATTTTCAGATTGCAATATAGCTGATGATACAGCAATTCCATCGACACCCATTTTTTTAATATCAACTATATCGTTGATTTGTATACCTCCTATGAGATAAATAGGTAATGAAATTTTATTATTTCTGCATCGGTTTATTATGTCAGTTATTCCCTCAAGTCCAAGGATAGGGGAAAGATGTTTTTTAGTAGTTGTCGTACGATAAGGTCCCAAGCCGATGTAATCCGCCCCCGCATTCGCATGCATCACAATATGATCGAAGGTATTTGCTGTTGCACCTATCAACAAACGATTATCCGTTAACTGCTTTGCTTGCATTATGGGCATATCACTCAAGCCCAAATGCACACCATGAGCACCTACTTCAATGGCAATATCAACATAATCATCAATAAAAAACAACGCATTATAAGCTTCACAAAGTTTTTTTATCCGATGAGCCTTCTCTTTCACTTCTTCTTTCGGAGCTTCTTTCATCCGCAACTGTATCCAACGTATACCTCCCTTCAAAGCCAATTCAGCACTTTCTTCATAAGTATAGTTCGTTGTTTGATGTGTAATAAACTGAATAGGATATTGTTTTAAATCAATTGTATGCATAATAATATTTTTATTTATTGTTGCAAAAGCAAAAACCGTTTTAAGAGTGTGTTAAAATTTTGTGTCTTCATAAAATCATCCCAAAGATAGCCTAAAACAGCCGCCCCGCCAAAACCATATGTGGAAACGGAGGATATGGTTCGTTGATTCACACCTCCTAAGGCAATTACATTATTATCAACGATTTGTTTTTCATTTGCAAACATTAATTCCGAATCACTGAAAGCAGAATGATACCCTTTTTTTGAAATACTATCAAAAATCGGACTTAAAAATAAATAATCATAAAATGGTTTTTGAATAATGACTTCTTCTAAAGAATGACACGATCGACTCTTGTGTTGACAGTTAATATCCGGCAAAGACTTGTAACTACTGTTAAGATGTATGCCTTTTATTTCATATTCTTTACATAAGTCAAAATAATTATGTATAATAATATGCTTCTGAAAATCAGGTTTAATTTGTTTAAGAAATGCAGCATAAGATTTTTTATCTGCCTCCGGTTTACGAAGATGAAAATAATGTAATCCGTTTTCAAAAAGCAAATGTAAAGCATTTATTTCTTCATTTATAAATCCGGGAGGAGAAATAACTATGATTTTCAATTGCATAACATCAATAATTTAAATTAATTAGAGCTTTACAAAAGTACACTAAATATTGATTTACAAAAGTAAAGTATAATTTTTCATCAAAAATGTATAAAGTGAAGTTAAAAAAACATCTCATTTGAAAAAGAAGCCTTTCATAGCAAAGAAAATGTATAATTTTTGTAGAAAAAATTTCTTAAAAAGACTTGATGATATCATAATATAATGTATTTTTGCATATAAATTATGTAGGTCATAGAATAAACATTAAAATATTGATGAAATGGAACTTAAAAAATCAATAAAAGCTGATTTAGAATGGCGTAAACCTATGTTTTTTCAGATAGGGGTATTTGCAGCTCTTCTGATTGTATTAGCCATGTTTGAATTATTCGGCACCAGTGAAAAGGAAGTTGTTGAATTCGAATACAGTGGGCAAATTGTAACAGAAGATGTTATCCTTCAAACCGAACAACCCAAGGAATTACCGCCCCCACCTCCCGCGCCTATGACAACAACCATTATCGAAATTATTGATGATAACATTAGAATCGAAACGGATTTTGAAGTTGATGCAGAGTCAGATGAATCGACGGTAACACAAGAATACGAATATGTGGAATATGTACCCGAAGAAGTTGTTGAAGAAGAAATTTTTGTTGTAGTTGAAGAATCTCCTGAATTCCCCGGAGGAGAGGAATCTCGTTTGAAATTTTTAACGGATAATATTCAATATCCACGTATTGCCAGAGATGCCGGTGTTGAAGGTAGAGTCATTGTAGGTTTTGTTGTAGAACCTGATGGTCGCATTACCAACGTAAAGATCATTAGAGGAAAAGTTCAAAGCCTCGATGAAGAAGCCCTTAGAGTAACTAAGATGATGCCACGTTGGAAACCCGGTAAGCAAAGAGGTAAACCTGTACGTGTACAATTTACTATGCCGATTACTTTCTTATTGCAATAGTATTGGCTTTTTTGTAGCCTTACAGAGATTACTTGTATAAACTAAAAAAAAATGGCTAATTATCACAGTTTAATCAATGAACATTTCGGTGCTTTGGAATTACCTGAAGAACCGAAAAATTTATACCAACCCATTCGTTATATGATTTCCCAGAGAGGGAAATGGATACGTCCCGAATTATGTTTACAGGCATGTGCTCTATTTGGAGGCAATGTAAAAAACGCCATTTATCCGGCTATTGCTTTTGAACTATTACACAATTTTACATTAGTGCATGACGATATTATGGATAAATCCGACTTGCGCAGAGGAAATCCAACCATTTTCAAAAAATGGGGTATTAATACAGCTATCCTTACCGGCGATGTTCTATTTGCCCATGCATATCAATATCTACTCGAATATAAATCGATAGGAATCAATAAAATGATTTATTTATTTACATCAACCATTATTCGTATCTTAGAAGGACAGCAAATGGATATGGATTTTGAAAAAGAAATGAAAATTAAAATAGATCAATATTTGGAAATGATACGGTTAAAAACAGCTATCATGTTTGCTTCTTGTTTAAAAACGGGCGCAATAACGGCAAATACAAATGCCGAAAATCAAGAGTTTATCTATCAATTTGGTATTAATATAGGAATGGCATTTCAAATACAAGATGATCTATTTGATGTCTACGGAAATACTGAAACTATCGGCAAAACAAACGGACAAGATATTGCCAGTAACAAAAAAACATTCTTATCTGTAAAAGCTTTGGAAATAGCTAAAGGAGAGGATTTAAAAACATTAAAAAATTATTTTTCCAAAACTAAATTCGATTTTGACGAAAAATTTAATGCCATAAAGGCATTGTATGATAAATATAACATACGTTCTTTAGCCGAAACCCAAATACAAAAATATTATCAAGATGCATATAAAAACTTGGAGGCACTTAAACTTCCTGAAGAAAGAACAACTCCTTTAATTGATTATGTAAAGCAATTAATGTATAGAAGTTTTTAATCTAATGCATGAATTTCAAACATACATATAGCAATCGCAAATGGGTTATCTTCTCTTTTATAATTAGCATTTTTTTTATTTATATTATTCGCTTACTTTTTCTACAAGTATTCGATGATCAATGGGACTTAAAAGCGAAAGGTAATGCCTTACGTTACCTTACTGACTACCCTCCCAGAGGACTTATCTATGATAGAAATGGCGAACTATTGGTAAGCAATGCAATATCTTATGACTTAATGGTTATTCCTCGTAAAGTAAAACTTACGGATAGTCTCATGAACGAATTGTGTACAATACTATCCATTACTCCTGATGATTTTATGCATCGATTTAACAAAGCCAAAGCATATTCTCCCTATGTAGCATCGATTTTTGACCGACAAATTAGCGATGAAACACATGGTTATATTGAAGAACGTTTGCATCGGTTGCAAGGTTTTTATGTCCAACCTCGAACTTTACGTAAATATTTAACTTCTGCAGCAGCGCATTCTTTAGGATATATAGGAGAAGTAAATTACCCTGAAATGGAAAAAAATCCCTATTATAAAATGGGAGACTATATCGGTAAAACCGGTATAGAAAAATCATACGAAGAAGAATTGCGAGGTATTAAAGGCTGCCAAATTCTAATGGTCGATAATTTAAATCGCGAAAAAGGTTCTTTTCAAAACGGACGCTTTGATACAGCTGCCATATCCGGTAAAAGCTTATGGTCTTCATTAGATAAAGATTTGCAAGAATATGGTGAAACATTAATGCAAGGGAAAAGAGGAAGTATTGTTGCTATAGAACCTTCTTCTGGAGAGATCTTATGTCTTGTTACTTCCCCTTCTTATAAGCCGGAACTTTTAGTTGGGCGTGAAAGAGGAAGGAATTACCGTAAACTTGAACAAGACACTTTCAACAAACCTTTGTTTAACAGAGCTTTAATGGCTCAATATCCTCCTGGATCAACCTTTAAACTCGTCAATGCTTTGATTGGACAGCAAGAAGGAGTAATTGATCGCAACACACGTTACAGTTGCCATATGGGTTTTGCTTATGGAAACAGAGTCTTAGGTTGCCATGCACATGCTTCTCCGGCAGATTTGGTTTTTTCTATACAAACCTCTTGCAATGCTTATTATTGCCGAACTTTAAAAGCTATTTTAGAAAATCGTATAGTTTATAAAACCACAAAAGAAGCTTATGATGCTTGGCATAAAAAAGTGTTGAGTTTAGGATTCGGCCAAAAATTCAATTCCGATTTACCCTATGAACTTAAAGGGAATATTCCTAAATCTGAATATTATGACCGATATTACGGATTAAATCGTTGGAAAGCAACAACCATCATTTCTATTGCTATCGGACAAGGAGAAATTCTTGCTACTCCCGTACAATTAGCGAATTTGGTAGCCATTATTGCTAACAAAGGATATTATTATACTCCTCATATTGTCAAAGCAATAGGACATAAAGACTCCCTTAATACTCGTTTTCTTGAAAAACACTATGTAGATGTTGAGGAAAAGTATTTTTTCCCGATTATAGAAGGCATGGAAAAAGCCGCTACAGCGGGTACTGTACGCAGTGCAGCAGTTCCAGGTATACGAATAGGCGGAAAAACAGGAACCGCACAAAACCCTCATGGGAAAGATCATTCTATTCTAGTATGTTACGCTCCTATTGATCAACCAAAAATTGCAATTTCTGTTATTGTTGAAAATGCCGGTTTTGGAGCTACCTGGGCAGGTCCTATCGCTAGCTTAATGATTGAAAAGTATTTAAATGATTCGATCGAACGAAAAGATTTAGAATCACGTATCATTAATTCTATTCTCTATTAAAACATGATTAAAACAACACATAAAAATATTGATTGGCTATTAATTTTATTGAGTGTTGCTCTTATTGCCATAGGATGGATTAACATCTATTCCACAACTGCCAATGATTTTACTTCCTTTAACTTCCAAGCGAATTACGGTAAGCAACTCATTTGGATTGGCAGTGCCATTATACTAGCCTTATTTACTATGGTTATCAATTATCGCTTTTACCCAAGCTTTGCCACCCCTATTTACATAATATTTACTCTTTTGTTACTGACGGTTCTTTTTATTGGCAATACTACCAAAGGAGCAACTTCATGGTTTGGAATCGGAAATATTGGTATTCAACCAGCTGAATTTGCAAAATATGCCACATGCCTCTTATTGGCTCGCTATGTTTCCGACAAAGATTGCGATCTTACAAAAAGTAAACATCTATTCATTGCCTTGATTATTATTATCATTCCTATGATTTTTATACTATTACAAAATGATACAGGTTCAGCACTTCCGTTTTTATTTTTAATTTTCGCTTTGTTTAGGGAAGGACTTAAATCATGGATTTTAATAAGCGGATTTACTGCTATCATCTTGTTCGTTCTACTTGTATTTCTTAATCAATGGATAGTCGTGGGAATAGTCAGCGTGATTCTTTTCACTATATTATGGTTATTCCGAAAAATAAAACGAAATTATCCGGGGGTTTTACTTATCTATGCTCTAATCATTGTGTATATTTTTTCCATCGAAACCGTATATAATAAAGTTTTAAAAGATTATCAACGTGCTCGCATAGAAACTTTATTTGGGAAAATTGAGGATGCCAAAGGGATAGATTACAATGTCATACAATCAAAAATCGCCATAGGTTCAGGTGGTTTTTTTGGAAAAGGATTTAGAAACGGTACGCAAACTACTCTAAATTTTGTCCCGGAACAAAGCACCGATTTTATTTTTTGTACCATAGGCGAAGAATGGGGATTTGTAGGATCAAGCTTTGTTTTATTACTCTATGCACTGCTTATTTGCCGCATTATTTTACGCGCTGAACAACAAAGAGAGGCTTTTGTAAGAGTGTATGGCTATTGTATTGCATTTATATTTTTTGCTCATTTCACCATTAATATCGGAATGACTATCGGACTTATGCCGGTAATTGGTATTCCTCTCCCATTCTTGAGTTATGGAGGTTCTTCTTTATTAGCATATACTCTTATGTTATTTACCTTTTTGAACCTCGATGCTAAAACAAATCATTGGACTTAATGTAATTTGTTTTTTACTTTAATCGATAAAAACATCTTAAGTTCCCTGTTATTTAGATGAAATTTCACAAATAACTATATCTATTATCCACACATTCAATATATAAATAAATTTCAAACATAGCAAAAATACAAAGGATTTTTTTAGTACTTTTGCAGTGGAGAAATGGCAGAGTGGTCGATTGCGGCGGTCTTGAAAACCGTTGATCTTCACGGATCCGGGGGTTCGAATCCCTCTTTCTCCGCAACCTTCCTTACTAATTTACCAAACGTTTATTCTTAAAAATGAATTTTAATGATAATGAATTTATTCCTGTTTAACTATTATTATTTTATATAAATTTGCATGCTCAAATAAAAACTCAATGTTAAATAATACAATTAATATTCTTTTAGTGGATGATGAAATTGACATTTTAGAATTCATCCGATATAATCTACAAAAAGAAGGATTTAATGTCTATACGGCAAACGATGGGAAAAAAGCTATTAGTAAAGCATTAGAAATCAAACCTCATTTAATCCTTTTAGATGTTATGATGCCCGAAATGGATGGTATTGAAACTTGTATAGAATTGAAAAAACATAAGGAATTAGAACAAACAATCATAGCATTTTTATCTGCTCGATCGGAAGATTATTCCCAAATTAGCGGATTAGATTCTGGAGCAGATGATTACATAACTAAACCCATACGTCCTAAAGTATTGATATCAAAAGTAAATTCATTATTACGCCGTTTCACCGATCTTACATCTTCCGAACAAAATCTCAATATTTTAAAATTAAATAATTTAATTATTGATAAAGAAAAATATGTAGTGATTAAGGATGGAACGAGTTATTTTCTTCCACCTAAAGAATTTGAAATTCTTTATTTATTAGCCTCAAAAAGCAATAAAGTAATCCGACGCGAAGAAATTTACACAAGTATATGGGGTAATAACATCTATGTTGGCGATCGTACCATTGACGTTCATATTCGAAGATTACGCAAACGAACCGGCATAGAAAACATAAAGACGGTAAAAGGTGTAGGTTATAAATACGAAGAATAAAAAAACAGCAATTCTATAAGCCGGATTCTGTATTTTGATTACTCAAAACTTCTGTCATTTATCTAGGATGTTTATCACTAAACACCTCAAGCGACCTACCCTCCGAGATTGGGCGAGCAACCCTTTAGCCTCGGTCTACATGGTCTTACAACCCATAAGGTTTGCCCCTATAAACAGTCACCTGTTTATAGCGTGAGCCCTTACCTCACGTTTTCACCCTTACCTTTTGCAAGGCGGTTATTTTCTGTGGCACTATCTGTACTTGTTTTCACAAGCCCTTCCCGTTAGGAAGTATGGTGCTCTATGTTGTCCGGACTTTCCTCTGTATGAATCTTATCCATACAGCGACAGAACGAATTGCTGTTTTTAATCTAAAAAAGAAACATCCCCTTTGCCTTCACGTATAATCGAAATATCATCGTTGATACAACGAATCACCGTAGAAGGTACGTAATCACCGGCTCCTCCATCTATAACAATATCAACCAAAGATTGATATTGTTCATATATTAGCTCAGGTTCTGTATAATACTCCAAAAAATCATCTTTGATTTTTAAAGATGCATTTAAAATGGGATGCCCTAGTTTTCCAACGATCGAACGAGCTATATTATTATCGGGCACCCTTATTCCTACTGTCTTCTTTTTTTGGATAAATTTCGGCACATTGCTGTTTGCTTCTAAAACAAATGTATAAGGTCCAGGCAATAAATTTTTCATTAATTTAAACACTACATTCGATAATGGAAGTGTATAATCCGATAAGTTTTTTAGATCGTAACAAATAAAAGAAAAATTTGATTTTTCTCTTTTTTTACCGGTTATGGCACATAAATGGTCTAAAGCTTTGGTATTATATAAATCACATCCAATTCCGTAAATTGTATCCGTAGGGTAAATAATCACACCTCCATCATTCAAACATTCTACCACTTGATTGACTAAACGTTCATTAGGATTATTTTCATACAGTTTTAAAAGCATATATCTTTTTTTAAAAAAAAGGGTAAGCTACTTATATCGCATCGCTCAACCATCTTACCCTTGCTATCTTCCAATCCTGGGGGAGTTCAACAGGAGCAGATCGTATAAGACTTACCCAGCTGCAAAAGTATAATTTTTTTTGAAACAAAAGTTCTTCAATACTGAATTGATTCATTATTTTTAAAATAGTCCTGTTTTATTCATCAAAGGTGTCATTTTTATTTCATCCAATGAATTGAACTTTATATTTTATTTATTTCAGTGATCGAATATCTCCTTTTTATCGTTCAGATATATTTTCATTCAGTATTTCGAGAATGGATTCACATATATAGCGAGCAGCTTGCCCCTTACCAAATACCGGTGGAAAATTAAGAGGTGGATGTTGCACAAAATAATGATATGTTTGTGCGATTGCATCGGCCTTCGTATCGCATAACAAACCACATTTGTTGTGCAACAATTCAATCCATTCGGTTTCAGATCGGAGAATGATACAAGGTTTTTGAAAAAAATAAGCCTCCTTTTGCACACCTCCTGAATCGGTAATAATCAAACTTGCACGTTTTTCGACATACAACATCTCTAAAAAGGAAAGGGGTTCCACACAATGTATGTATGGATGATTGGAGAATGTCTGATAGATTTCTTGAGGCAAAAGAATAGTGAACATCTTGCGTGTACGTGGATGCACAGGGAACAATATGTTTATTTTTTTTTCTGCAATTTTCAACAAACCTTCTACAAAACCCTGCAAATGCTCCTTACTATCGGTGTTATGTTGACGATGAAAAGTAGTAAGGATAAATAATTCCTTCGTATGTTGTAAGAAAGATCGTAAAGCGAGAGTATCTATCGATATTTTTTCAGCATAATATAAAGCATTGTCATACATCAAATCACCGCTAAACATTATTTTTTTATTGCTTTTATGATAAGGTTTACTTCTGTTTAGCGAAACACCTTCTTTTTGCAGATTATTCATCGCCGTTTGGGTAGCACAATATAAATAAGTAGCAAGCTTATCGGTCTCGACACGTACAACTTCTTCGGGCATAGTTTGATCATAGGAACGCATCCCAGCCTCAATATGTGCCAAAGCTATGTTACAATGATCGGCAGCCAAAGCACCGGCTAAAGTAGAATAAGTATCTCCATATACTATTACCAAATCCGGTTTTTCTTGCTGTAAAATTTGTTCAATGCTACACACAGCTTTCCTCATAGGAAAAGTGCCTTGGTTTGTATGAAGGCTTAAATGATAAGCCGGCACATCGATTTGCAATTCGTTAAAAAACACTTCCGACATGTTTTTATCGTAATGTTGACCTGTATGTATAATCTTATGATCCAATTTCGTAGAAAAATATCTGTTAACAACTCTAGCAAATGCAGCAAGTTTGATGAATTGAGGCCTGGCTCCTATAATGGAAACTATTTTTAACATTAGGGTTGTAGATTTTGTAAACTGTCAGATGATGAATCGATATGCTTATCTGTAATAAAACCTTTAGCTTCTTTGACTTTAGGCAATACCCATACCGCAATATTATACGTAGGTTTATACATAATAATATCTTCTTTTGCTTGGGAACTGATTAGTTTTTCATACACATCAACCGAATTTATATAATAAAAAATAATACCGAAAAAAAACATTACTTTAAAAGCACCAAAAAGTAAACCGGCTATTTTATCGATGATATCAGGTATTATAATTGACATACATGCTTTTAGCATTGTGCCAATTATAAAAATCCCGGCAACAATGAGAATAAATGTAACAGCCCAAGCCACTAAATGCATAATTTCGGATTGCTTACCTATAAAACCTTCGATAATGTTAGAAAAAGTAAATGCTCCCCAAGCACCTATTATAAGAGCAAGAATAGATAACACCTCACACATAAGCCCTTTTTTAATTCCTTTGAAAGCAAACCAAACCATAGCTATAATGATGATAAAATCTATAATCTTAAGCATACTTACTCTTTACATTGACTGGCAAAACGTGTTGCACGAATAAAATCTTGTAGCTCTTCATTATCAGATTCAAGCACATTTGTATTACTACCCTTCCACCATAGTTTTCCCTCATAAATAAAGGAAATGGTTTCACCTATTGCCATTACCGAATTCATATCATGAGTATTGACTATCGTTGTAATATTATATTCATGCGTAATCTCAGAAATCAGTTGATCGATTACCAAGGAAGTTTTTGGATCTAACCCTGAATTAGGTTCATCACAAAACAAATATTTAGGATTTAAAGCAATGGCTCGGGCAATGGCTACTCTTTTTTTCATTCCTCCACTTAATTGGGAAGGATATAAACTATGTGCATTCCCCAATTGCACTCTATCCAAGCAAAAATTTACTCTTTTTATTTTCTCACTATTACTTAAATCAGAAAGCATTATCAAAGGAAATTTCACATTTTCTTCTACGGTCATCGAATCAAACAAAGCACCCCCTTGAAACATAACACCCATTTCTTGGCGTATGATTTTTCGTTCGGATTTCGACATTTTCGAAAAATCTCTGTTGTCATATAGTATGCCTCCTTTATCCACTTCGTACAAACCTATCAAACATTTCATTAATACTGTTTTACCTGAACCGCTTTGTCCTATGATTAAGTTTGTTTTACCAGGTTCAAAATGACAAGAGATATCGTGTAAAACTTCTCTATCTTCGAATATCTTATATACGTTTTTTGTTTCTAACATGATTATCCTAAAAAAATTTCGGTAAGTACAAGATCGAATAATAATATCATAAAACTGCTATTCACTACAGCTTTTGTACTTGATTTTCCAACTTCCAAAGCACCTCCTTCTGTAATGTAACCCCAATAGCCGGATATAGAAGATATTAAAAATGCAAAAACAAAGGTTTTGAAAATCGAATAATAGATATCACGTGCAACAAACCAAGAACGAAGTCCTTCTATATATTGTGATGAAGGTATAATTCCTAAAAATTCACAAGCTACCCATCCGCCAAATAAACCCAGAAAAATACTAACCACAATTAATAAAGGATTTATTACACTGCAAGCTATAACTTTCGGGAATATTAGATGTGAAGCAGAATTTATGCCCATGGTTTCCAATGCATCGACTTGTTCGGTTACTTTCATCGTTCCGATTTCTGAAGCAATACGCGAACCTATCTTACCGGCTAAAAAAACACTGATAATCGTAGGTGCAAACTCTAACACAACAGACTGACGTACTACAAATCCAATCGTCCAGCTCGGTAATAAAGGATTTTCAACTTGCAAGTTTGTTTGAATGGTGATAACTGCACCCATAAACACTGAAATAACGGAGACAATCAACAATGAATCTAAGCCCAATCCATTCATTTCATTTACGATTTGTTTTCTGAAATAAGGACCATTTTCGGGCTTTGCAAAAACACGTTTCATCAGAAGCAAATAATCCCCAATATTATGTAAAGCTATCTCTAACAGGTTCTTTTGCAAACTACTTTTCCCGGTTAATCCTATATTAAAAATGGAATTTTTATTCATCAATTGTAAGTAATTTGAATAGATATTTTTTATAATTTATGATATAATTTAGTAAACGTCTTATAAGTATATTTATTTCATTTGGTTTAATAATCTCTGTAATCCTTATCTACATTATATTTCAAATCTTTTAACATCCCCGATTTAACATTTATGGCAAATTCAAATCCTCTATAGCTACCAAAGGGCCTCCACTTAAAGGACATCTCCCAACAATGTAAATCCCTGTAAATATCGAAAGAAGAAACCGAAATCATTTTATTGGTAAAATCATATCCAGTAGTAAAGCCCAATCGCCATTTCTGTGTTAAGTGTATATTTCCATTTATATTCAAAGTATTGGTAATTCTTTTATTATATTTGTTTGTATCTCTAATGCTTACATTATAATACCTCATATTATCCGATAGATTATAGCTAAAGGAATATCTGAAGCTTATATTCCATTTACCGAGAGATGAAAAGGAGGTATTGTTTTCTTCTTCATTGCTTTTCTTATTTTTAAAGGTTTGATCATTGAGGGAATAGTCTAAGGATACAGACCACGATGTATTCGATAAACGAAATAATTTTTTATTCACATTTATCTCGAAGGTATCAACCTTTCTGCCTTGAGAACCTATAATATAAGGATCAAGTCCTGCTGAGAAGTTAAGGTACAAGGCTTTTAAAATAGTAGTCCTTCCGTTGATGGCTAAAGGTTGCCAGCGAAAAATAATAGAATCATCAGCGGTAAAATTATAAGAAGAACTAATGGTTACGTTCTCTATTAAAGTTACTTTCTTCGTTTTACCAAGGCTATCTTTTTTATTTGAGACTTTCATTTCGAGCTTATTGCTTAAGCTAAACGTCATAATAGCCGATTGTTTATCCAGAGGTCTGCCATATAAAAAGCCTTCGGTTGGCGAATATACTATTTCCTTTTGCATAATTGAATCATAATATGACTCAAAATGATCCCTATTTATGTTCGGTCTATATGCAAACGACAAAGCCGGTATCATTTCATGTCGAAAGGCTTTTACTTTTCCTTTTTTCAAGGAATACATTCCATATAAAGTAGTACGTAAGGTTGATGTATACCCAAAATCATGAATCGCCCAAAATCCGTAAACAGTATCTTTCTGAATTTTTACGTTACCATTGGTATCTTGCCCCCACGATTGATAGGCTCCTCTAAACTGCCAATATTCATTCAAATTTATCGTATTATTCCAATCCAAATATTTTAGCACTTTAATAGTACTCGAAATTGGAATAGCATGCGACATACCAAAATTCATGTTAGCAGGAATTTGTTTTTCAAGAGGCAGGGTATCGTATAAATGCATGCGATTAGTCATTATCAAATTATACGACATCGATATGTTTTCATACCAGCGCAATTTACCAACCACTTCTCTACGTCGTAATGGATAAAACTGGCTGATATTAAAATTTATATTAGGTAAATTAAGCTGCATTAGTTTTGTTTGCACATTTTGTGATAAATCGGCATTTACTCCCAATGAAAAATTAGAAGCCCAAGAAGTAGAAAAACTAATGGCAGAAGTAAAATTTGTATTTACATATTGGTCGACATCAACAATATTTCTTTGATTAAACGAACTAGTCAAAAAATTAACATCGGCCGAAAAGCGGTTTCGAGGATGTGCTTTGGGATCTTGAGTATGTCGCCAAGTAAGTTTAAAATCGTTCGATATTCTATAGGAAGGCGTTGTTTGTTCGCCCGAACGTGTTAAGCTGTAGGCAGCATCCACATAACCGGAGAACTTATAACGTTTAATGTAATTAGATTTGGCATTGAGGGTAAAAGATCCACGAGTATAAATATCACCGGTAATGGCTATATCGAACATATCGTAAAAAGCCGCATAAAAGCCTATCCCTTTGAAATAAAATCCTAATTCGGCCGATTCGCCATAAGAGGGAATTAAAATGCCGTTACGATGTCCTTTTTGATTAGGGATCAACGAAAAAGGCGCTGCTAATGGAGTAGGAACATCCGCTATATGCAGTTGAATAGGTCCGGTAACTATTTTATCATTGGCAATGACTTTAGCTTTTTTAAATGTAAACCCGTAATGCGGATGCGATAAATTACACGTAGTAAAGGAACCCCGGTAAACAAAATTCACACTGTCGTTCATTTTTTTCACCATCTCACCATGTAAAAAGCCATCCGATTCTTGGGTGATGACTTGTGATACCAAACCTTTTTTTGAATTAAAATTATAGCGCATTTCGCGCGATTTAAACTCCGTTTGATTTTGTTTAAACACCGGATTCCCTGCCAATTGACCTGAACTGTCTGCAATTCCTTTGGCGAACAATTCGTTATTATCAAAATCAATTTCCATATAATTTGACGTCAATTGAATATCCTCATAGTTTACTTTGACAAGATGATGTAAATACGATTTTTTATTTTTTATATCAAACTGTATGGAATCTTCCGCATAATAATCAACAGGTGATGTAATGGCATCTTTAGATATTTGTAAGAGCGTATCCTCCACGGCTACTGTATCGAGTATTTGCAGACTATCGTCTGAAGTAACAAGATTAAGTGAATCAACAATCCGATTAACTCCCTTCAATAAATTTGTCTTCTTTGTAGAAAGACTGACACTATCAGTCTCTTGAGCTATAGATACACATAAAAATCCTGTAAAAAAGAAATATTGCAGGATGAAAACAATGCGTAAATATTTTTTTAACAGACTGTTATACAATTTTTTTAAATTGATTTTTATAAAGAAATTTTATATACTTTTGCACAAAATTTCGTTTGCAAAAGTACAAAAAACCCTTATAGACTTAAACATTATAACGGTGAAAATTAAAAATAACAAAAACACGGCACCATGAGAAAATTAGTACACAGATTAACGGTATTATGGCTAAGTTTATTGTTATGTTTTATAGGCTTAATGGGCAACTCCTATGCCGGCTCCATCAAAACGGTGGTTATTGATGCCGGTCATGGCGGTCATGATCCCGGCGCAATAGGAAAATCAAATACTTGCGAAAAAGATATCAACCTAAAACTCGCCCTTAAAGTTGGGAAGCTTATAGAAGAAAACTTTAAAGACATAAAGGTAGTTTATACGCGCGATAAAGATGTTTTTGTGGAATTACGTCGACGGACGCAAATTGCTAACGAAAACCATGCTGATTTATTTATTTCCATCCATTGCAATTCTGCTCCCAACAATACCAGCAATGGGACGGAAACTTTTGTGATGAGCACCAACAATACAACCGCTAATTTAGCGGTAGCTCAAAAAGAAAATGCTGCTATTTTATTAGAAACCAATTACAAAGATAATTACGAAGGATTCGACCCTAATTCTGTCGATGCATATATCATTTTCTCATTATATCAAAATGCTTACTTAAACCAAAGCATAAAATTCGCTTCCTGTGTCCAAAAACATTTTCGAGAAAATATCAAACTCCCCGACAGAGGCGTCAAACAAGCCGGATTTCTTGTATTATGGCGTACAACCATGCCCAGTGTACTGATTGAAGCCGGTTTTCTCAGTAATCTAAAAGAAGAATCTTACTTAGCTTCCGAAATAGGACAGAATGAAATTGCCCAATCTATTTTTAAAGCCTTTTGTGAATGGAAAAAAGAAAAAGAAAAAAATATAGCATCATCCCATACAGTTGTTAACCTTACAAGCAATGATAATCAAGAAAAAAACCCTAACTCATCCCAAATTAACAGCGATAAAGAAGTTTTTTTCAGCGTACAAATATCTTGTCTGACAGACAAAAAAACTCTAAACGATCCCATATTCAAAGGACTGCAAACTATGAGAATGTGGCAAAACGGCAAATACTATTGCTATGCAGCCGGTGAAGAAACAAGTTATGAATCTGCCGTTTCACTACTTAACAGCATTAAAAACAAAGGGTTTCCCGATGCTTTTCTGATCGCCTTTCGAAACGGGGAGAAAATCTCTATCAAAGAAGCTAAAAAATATTTAAACAAATAAGAAAAAACATAGTGTCAAAGAAAATATTTAAAACTCAAGAAATTAAAATTGCTGTTTTAGCAATCGTCAGTTTATTTTTAATTGTATGGGGTATCAATTTCTTAAAAGGGAAAAACATATTCAGTAAACAAAACACCTATTATGGAATTTTTGATAATGCTCAAGGCTTAATGCCCGCCAACACCGTCTATATTAATGGTGTGAACGTTGGTATTGTAGATGAAATTCAACTCATCGAACCTTCACTGGATAAAGTATTGGTTACATTTAGCGTCAGCAAAAAAATTAAAATTCCTGTCGATTCAAAAATAAATATAGTTCCTCCGGCAGTGATAGGCTCTCTACAATTGGAATGTATATTAGGCAAAACCCAAACCTATTTTTCAGATGGCGACACCTTGATCGGACACATTCAACCCGGCTTACTTTCCAACTTCGATAACATGAAACATAATATCGACACCATCATTACTTCGTTGAAGGATCTTATGCAAAATGGAAGCATTCAAGCCTCGGTTGAAAATTTACATTCCACCACTAGCAAATTGGATTCCATTATGTATTCCGGTAAAATAGAAAGTATTATAAATGATATCCAAGATTTAATCGCAGTACTTTCTTCCAATAAAACCGAAATTGATGGAATTATTAAGGATGTAAACACATTCTCAGGCTCTTTAGCCGAAACCGACATACCGGCTACATTGAACGAATTGTCGGCCAGACTCAAACAAGCGGAACACATATTGTCCAAAATCGAAAACGGTGAAGGAACTTTGGGACAACTCAATACCAACGATACCTTATATCAAAACCTGCAAAAAACGATTAATAGCTTAGACCTTTTAGTAAGCGATATCAAAGCCAATCCTAAACGTTATATCAATATCAGCATCTTCGGAGGCAAAAAGAAATAAATGTATTTAAAAAGCATTCATTTACTTAATTTCAAAAATTATACCGATGCCCACTTTCAATTTACCGAAAGAATAAATTGCTTGGTCGGACTCAACGGTGTAGGAAAAACCAATCTATTGGATGCAATCTATTATTTGTCGATGTGCAAAAGCTATTTCAACCATTCCGACCAATTAAACATCAATCATCAGGCAGATTTTTTTGCCATCCACGGTAGTTTTGAATTCATCGATATTGAAGGTGAAACCAAAGTGTCGTGCATTCAAAAAAGTAATTCACGTAAAATATTTAAATTCAATCAAAAAGAATATACGCGTTTGTCCGATCACATTGGCATATTACCCTCTGTGATGATTTCTCCCTACGACAGCGACTATATCAACGGAAGCAGTGAATCACGCCGCAAATACTTCGACAGTGTGATTGCTCAATACGATAAAATCTATCTTGATACACTGATTCAGTATAATAAAGTATTGCTGCAACGCAATGTCTTACTGAAACAATTTTGTGAAAAGGGATGCTACGACCAAGATGCTATTGATATCTGGAATGATAAATTATTAGATTACGGCACATCCATTTATCAAACGAGATGCAAATTTATCGAAAACTTCTATCCTGTATTCAAAAAATATTTCAGCGATTTATCCCCACAAACTGAAAATGTCAGTATAGAATATGAAAGCAAACTCCATTCCGGGGCTTTTGCCGATCTTTTAGCCGATGCTAAACAAAAAGATATGGCTTTGCAATACACATCTGTAGGTATACATAAAGACGATTATTTGTTTTTTATGAACGGCTATCCGGTAAAAAAATTTTGTTCACAAGGTCAACAAAAAACTTTGCTCATCGCACTTAAACTTGCTCATTTTGAATATTTAAAAATAATAAAAAAAGTAAATCCCCTACTCCTTTTAGACGATGTTTTTGATAAATTAGACGACACGCGGGTGGCTTACCTTACATCCATGGTTGCCAATGAACATTTCGGACAAGTATTTATTAGCCACACTCAAAAAAATCGAATGGAAGAACTCTTTCATCCCAAAGGCATCTCTTATTGTTTGCATGAATTATAAAACACTCTCCAACAAATTTTAGTAAAATTGATGCCGATTGTAAACAATCTGTTT
>DHTG01000074.1:22934-24440 GCA_002411545.1 Bacteroidales bacterium UBA5266
ATAGGCATACAATTTAAATGCATAGGCATACCGATTTCCTGAGAAGTGCTAAAAAAATGATACCTATAGAAACTTAATTCACAAGTAGATAAATCTGATTGCAAATACATCTCCCCCTTTAAAATAAATTTTAGATTTTTTTATTCAAAGTGGCAAAACATAAAAAATAATAATATACTTTTGCATACATAATAATATCATTTTAATATCACAAATAAAAAGAAATAATGAAAACAAAAGAATTTGTAAAAGAGCTTAGATCAAGCTCAAATGGTTTTTTACATTTATTAATTAATGTAGCTTTAGTGGCACTTACGCTTATATTAGTTATCCAGTTTGGAAACAACAATAACGGTGTAGGTATTATTATTAGTTTTTGCGTATTAACCACCGCTTGGATACTTCATCTCATAGGCTTTGTATTAATTCAGCCTAATATGTCGGTAGTATTAACGTTCTTCGGAGTATATTCGGGCACCATCAAACAAAACGGTTTTTTCTGGATTAATCCTTTGTATGGGAAAAAGAAACTTTCCTTACGCGCTTTAAATATGGATATTGAACCCATAAAAGTGAACGATAAAAACGGCAATCCCATCATGATAGGATTGGTATTGGTTTGGAAAATTGAAGATACCTATAAGGCTTGTTTCGACATTGACTCATCCAACACAAGTGGTACTAAGGCTATCAGTTTAAAAAGTTTTGAGCATTTCGTGCAAGTACAAAGCGATGCCGCCTTGCGCAAAGTGGCAGGTTTATATGCTTATGATCATATTGACCATAAAGTAGAAGAAATCACCTTACGTTCAGGAGGCGAAGAAATCAACGATCGTTTGGAAGAAGAACTTATGGAACGTTTAAGCATAGCCGGCATACATGTAAAAGAAGCCCGTATTAACTACTTAGCTTATGCCTCAGAAATTGCGGGTGCCATGTTACGCCGTCAACAGGCCGAAGCCATTATTGCAGCCAGAGAAAAAATTGTGGAAGGAGCTGTTTCTATGGTCGAATTAGCCCTTAACAAATTAGAAGAAAACCATGTGGTTGATTTGGATGAAGACAAAAAAGCTACTATGGTAAGCAATTTATTGGTCGTATTGTGCGCCGATGAATCGGCTAGTCCTGTTATCAATACTGGGAGTATTTATTAAACAAATACGTACAATGGCACAAAAAAAACCGTTTGTTCTCCGTTTAGACGAAGAAATGATGAAACAGCTCGAAAAATGGGCTGCCGATGAGTTTCGTAGTATCAACGGACAAATAGAATGGATATTAGATCAATCGTTAAAAAAAGCAGGCAGGAGAAAAAAAGCTGCATCAAATGAAAAAGATTCATAAAACTTGGAGTAAGCGGGCAAATCCTAATCCCCCGCTTACTCTTTGATTTTTCGGATCGATAAAAACGTCTTGTAACTTGAGACTTTCTTCTCGTAATTCGTAATTTTCTGAGCACGAAAAAAACAATAAAAAAATGTATCTAACAAAAAAAAATGTATTTTT
>DHTG01000074.1:24601-37787 GCA_002411545.1 Bacteroidales bacterium UBA5266
TTTGCCTCGTAAATCAAAACCCATAAAATGGAAGTAATAAAATAAAATTCAAGCCATAAAATTTAAACCATATGAAAACACAGCAGTATTTATATCTATTCTTAATCTTTATAGCAATCATTGCTCATTCTTGTGGAGAAGAAGGTGAAGAGAAACGCATGCAAGCAAGCTTATCCAGCAATGAAATATGTAAAAACAATTTGAAATCGGCCGATGAGACCCCTGACAGCATTTCGTGTGTTGAATATCAATACAATGAAACTACAAAAACTTTGACTTTAGTGCATATCAATGCAGGATTTAATTGTTGTCCGGGTAAGCTCTCTTGCGAGGTATCTTTTCAAAACGATACCCTTAGGGTTGAAGAGTTTGAAAAAGAAGCTTCATGCCATTGTTGTTGTCTTTACGATCTTAACATTGCGATTAAAAACATAGAAAAGAAAAGCTATCACATCCAATGTATCGAACCCTATGCAAAAGGGTTAGCTCCTTTATGTTTTGATATAAACTTAAACCATAACTACACGGGGAATTACAGCGTTATTCGCAAACAATATCCTTGGGGAATAAATTCAATGTATTAAATTTTGTGGTAATTATGATAGAGAAAATATCAAAAGGAATTAGTTTTAAAGGATTTTCTTCTAATATTGGGGGACTAATCTTAATAGCAGGCATAGTATGGTTGCTTGCAGGGAATCATAAGCTTTTAGCTATTATTACTATTATCGTAGGATTTATTGTTTTTCTTGCCATAAAAGGAGTGCTGATTGATTATGATAAAGAAAAAATCAAAGCCTATACGGATTTGTTGTTATTAAAATTTGGGAAATGGGAAACACTTAACGATTACAACAAAATTGTTCTCAAGTTTCTCAACGAATCACAAACCATGAATATGGCAAGCATCAGCCGTACCTATACGACTAAATCTTTCGATATATATCTTGAAAATGAAAACGGGAAAAAGATTTTGTTGAAGGAATTCATACATTACGAAAATGCTAAAGAGTTTCTGGATAAATATGCCGACAAATTGAATATGGAAAAATCTGATAATTATAAAGCAGCTTTTGAGAAAATTGAACAAGCCCGACAACAAAGAGAAAGATATTAAAACTTTTTATTAACTTAAAATATTAAACATATGAAATCTGAAAAACAATTTGAATGTTGTCCTCCTTTCGACCCCACTCTTTGGGACGATAAATTATTCGAGTGGAACAATAAACTTTTTATCAAAGATAGCGTACGAACTTTTTTCTTTATGCCTTTAAATTTCGGAAAAGTAGTAAGGAGATTGGATAAAAAATTAAAAGCCAACGGAGCCGATTTCAGCGAAGCCGTTTGTCTTTCCGATCATACCAGCAAATGGAATATGGATATTTATGTTTCGTTAAACAAAGAAATCAACGATCCATCACTTAAACGTTTCAACGGTTCTTTTTATAGTAAAGTGTACGAAGGTGATTTTAAAGATACAGGAAAATGGTGTAGCAATTATGAAACGTATACTAAAACAAAAGGATTTAACATTAAAAAGATGTATATGTGGTATACCACCTGTCCGAAATGTGCGAAGAAATACGGGAAAAACTACACGGTCATACTGTCGGAAGTAGAAGAAAAGACTTAATTATAAATTGTTTACATTGCCGTTTCAACACTTAGGGTTTTTTCACTATAAACTTTTATTAAATAGATAAGAATAATATCCTACTAAGGTGTGTTTTTAATGAAAAAAATTGTATTTTTGCCTCATAAAATAAAATACTTAAAAATATAAAAAATAGTTAGCCCTATGAAAACATCCCTGTTTATATCCCTGCTTTGGATTATGATTGGTATCGGTGCCGCTTCCTGCGACAAAGATAAAGAAGGTAAGCTTTTAGATGCCAGCCTCATGTGTAATCTTACATGTAAAAACACTTCTTTGTCGGGGAATCTTGTCCCTGATACTATTTCACGTGTTGATTACCAATATAATGAAACAACAAAGACACTAAAGTTTACACATGCTAATTCTGGCTTTAATTGCTGTCCGGAAGAAATAGACTGTAAGGTAAGTTTATACAAAGACACCCTTAAAATAGAAGAGTTTGAAAAAGAAGCCTCCTGCGATTGCAATTGCCTGTATGACCTGAATATTGACATCCAAAAAATAGAGAAAAAAATATATTATGTACAATTCATTGAACCCTATGCTAAAAAATTAGATCCAATACGTTTTCAAATGAATTTGAATGAGGTATCATCAGGGTTTTATGAAGCGGTTCGCAAACAATATCCATGGGGCGCCAGTGTGATTTATGAATAATATCAAAGTTATAACTCGTAAGTGTAGATTCCATCCTTAAGAAGTTGACGGAATTTCAATTCCACTTATAATTTGTCTTCCCGGCAAGAAATCCCAAACCGCAAGGAAGTAGTATTAAATTGTTTCCTCTTTTCCTCACATTTTCTTGAATATACACTATGGTTATGTAATTCTTTTTAGTCTGTCTTTTACCGGTTGGTTGAAAATCAGAGGCACCAGTTCAACTTCGACGTTACTTGTGTCCAATCCAAAGGCTTTCACATCGCTAATCCCTGTTTTTTTCAGTAAATAGTAAGCATCCATAATAAACTGGTCGACGGTTTTAAAATCAAAATCATAATTCTGAATCCTTTCGATAACTACAAAGCGGAAGTCACTCATAATATTATAATCATGGAGCGATTGGTATTTACTGGTAATATCAAATTCTTTATTGGCAACCAAATCGTCCAATACTTGCTTAAAGTATAAATTGATACGAGAATCGACTTTATATCCCAAGCGGAATTCCACCCTGATGATAACGTCAGGCACAATAGGACAAACGGTATATTCCATGGTTCGAGGCTCATCCACAATATGAATATGAATTAACCAATAGGTATCGGCACGTTTGGGTCTTTTATGAATAATGGAATAAATAATCTTCGATTCGATATCGGTTTCCAAATCGGCTTTGGTAAGATACACAAGGTTAGAGGCGTATTTAGGAAGACTTTGGTCTTTACTTAAATTAACAATGACATTCTTATAATCATCGATTTTCACAAATTGCAAGAAGGTTTTTTTAATTTCTCGCCCCTTAAACCATACATACATAATAAATAACAAGACCGTAGCAATCAAAATAGTAACCCAACCGCCATTGACGAATTTATACATATTGGCAATTAGGAAAGAGCCCTCGATGGTTAAATAAACGAGTAATAAAGTGATAACAAAAAACCATTTCTTTTTTTCCAATCGTAAATACACCGACAATAAGATTGTCGTCATTAGCATGGTAATGGTAATAGCCAAACCGTAAGCGGCCTCCATCTTGGCCGATTCTTTAAAAAACAATATAACACAACAACAAGCTATCCATAAAAATTTATTGATACTGGGTATATAGATTTGTCCTTTACTGGTAGCAGGATATAAAACTTTTACTTTTGGCCAGAAGTTAAGTTGAATGGCTTCGCTTATGACCGAATAAGCACCGCTAATCAAAGCCTGACTGGCAATAATGGCAGCGCAAGTAGCTATGATAACACCCGGAATTAAGAACCAAGAAGGCAATATGGAAAAGAACGGATTGGTTGAACTGTTGATCGTATCGGTATGATTAAGTATCCAGGCCCCTTGACCTAAATAATTTAAAATAAGGGTAGTTTTCACGAAAATCCAAGTAATTCTGATATTTTTTAAACCGCAATGCCCTAAATCGACATATAAATCTTCTGCACCGGTTGTACAAAGGAAAACGGCTCCCAACAACAGAAAACCGCCGGGGTGTTGGGTGAGCAATAGAAATGCATAATAAGGATTAAAAGCTTTTAATATAGAAGGAAGTGTAAGTATTTGTTGAAATCCTATGATTCCCATCATCAGGAACCATATTAACATGATAGGTCCGAACGAGCGACCCAGAATATTGGTTCCAAATTGTTGAATCAAAAACAAAGCACTGATAATTAATAGGACAATGGGAATAACGGGAATTTCGGGATTAACGATTCTCAATCCTTCGATAGCGGAAACAACCGTAATGGCAGGAGTAATAACTCCATCAGCCAACAACATGGCACCTCCTATCATGGCAAAAACAAATACCCATTTAGCCCGTTTTCGTATCAATGCAAAGAGTGCCAAAATACCACCTTCACCGTTGTTATCGGCTCTTAATGTAATAAGAACATATTTTATGGTAGTTTGTAAGGTTAATGTCCATATAACACAAGAGATAGCTCCGTAAATAAATTCTACACTTGGGGTTCCGTTACTTCCCGATAATATGGCACGCATAACATATAAAGGAGAAGTACCTATGTCGCCATATACGATTCCTAAAGTAATAATAAGACCGGCCAAACTTATTTTTTGTATCCCGCGGCGAGAGGTGCTAAAAGTTTTCATTTGAAACTATTATCAAAGCTATTGAAAAATTAAATTTTAATTACCACAACGTAGCAGGATATTCTCCTTGATTCAAAAACTGTTCGAATTTTCCTACCACTTTTTGTCGATCTTCTTGATAGGTAACGCCAAACCATTCGGATTTTGTTTTAAGCAATTTCACTTTGGCTTTGTTTGCTTTGATTAAATCATCTACGGCAAAAGGAATATAGAATTCCGATTTGATATCATGGATGTGTTCTTTCAAAAATTCGGTAAACATGTTTTCCAAATGTTGAAATAAGGAAGGATGGAAACCCCAAAAATTCATAGATACAGGCGATTCGGGATTCAAGTGTTCCAATGAGCCGTCAGAATGGATGTTTACAATTTGATTTTCTATGGCTTGTATCTTCGTATATTCCTTAATACTAATCAAATAATCATCTTCATTCACAGTACATACCCCTCTTGAAACGCTACCATTATCCGAAAGAGTTTTTGCTAATGCATACGCAATCATACTGTAAGCTTGTGTATCGTTTTTCAATGATAAAGAAGACAGATAATTAGCCATGACTTCAAAGGCATGTTTCCCATAATAATCATCCCCGTTGATAACGGCAAAAAAAGTATCGATTTTATCTTTAGCCATTAAAATGGCATGTCCGGTTCCCCATGGTTTGATGCGTTCGGGCGGACAAGTGTAAGCCGGGGGTAAAGCATCCAATTCCTGAAGCACATAATCAACTGTTATCAAATGCTTGTATTTATTAATAACAATTTCTTTGAAATCTTCTTCTATTGATTGTCGGATTACAAAAACTATTTTACCGAAACCGGCTTGCTTGGCATCATAAATGGAATAATCGATAATGGTTTCTCCATTCGGACCCAAGGCATCCATTTGTTTCAATCCTCCGTAACGGCTTCCCATACCGGCGGCAAGAATCAATAATCCAGGTTGTTGCATTTTGATTATTTTAAATATCTTTTTTAATTTATTAATGACGGCAAAAGTAATAAAAAAGCCAATCGAAAAACACCAATTAAGCATTTTAATCGCATTGATTTTATACATGTACTCCTTTTCATTTACTCTATCATTTTCTTATAAATAGGTAATTCGTTGATAGGAATATAACTATTAGTTACTTTCTGTAAAATAATTTGTGTCTTCCCATTAAAAAGAACCAAATATTTAGCCTGTAATTCATGGTTATACATGGCCATTTGCATCAATGTAGCTTCGCTTATTTGAACCGTTTCAGCCTTACACTCTACCGCTAAAAGAATAGTTCCGTCAGGTTTTACTACCACAATATCATAGCGTTTACTCATTGTATTGTATAACACTTTTTTTTCGACCGAAATAGCAATTGATGGCACAAACAACTGTTGGATTAGGTATTTCAAATAAGCTTGGCGCACCATTTCTTCAGGAGTCATGGCTACAAACATTTTACGTACGGGATCAAATATTTGTTTTTTCCCATCTAATATGCGAATACGAAAAGCTTGTTCAGTTTGCATACTAACAGTTCTATATATACAATGTAAATGTGTTTGTTTGTAATTATGTGCCTTTGATTATTTAAATTGTAATTCTCTTTGATCTGTATACATTTAATTAAATTAGAGAAGTATAACAAGATATCCATCAAAAAATAATCTTCTCATGTTTTAACACAATTTTTAAATTTTACAAAAATATAACATTTTATCCTTTGAATGCGTATTTTCGCGCTTTTTCTTTCGTTTTTATTAGGTTCATTTTCTCATATTTTATATGCTATCGTGACAATAAAAATAATTGTAATTCCAAATTGACTTGCGACTTTTTCCCTACAATTTGTTAATCCGATAATCTAAATCGGATTATTTTATTTAATTATTGATAATCCTTTCAATGGAGATATTTTATTTATATTTGCATTAATTTTTTGTGAAAATTAATATTATAATGTAACTTAAATTTTAGTATTGTCTGATAAGATTCAACAGATTCTTCGCTTCGCTCAAAATGAAAGCTTTACATGTTGTTGAGGTTAGTTAAGGGCTTACTTTGCAACAGAGCCGTAAAACAAGCCCTTAGCCCCCATTTTTATCTTTAAAATTGTTGTCATCCTGAGCGTAACGAAGAATCTTAAACAATATAGGAATTTTTATCGGACAATAGTGATTAAATTAAAAAAATAAATAAAGATGAAAAAAATAAAAGACGTAAAATGTATTGCTTGTTTGATTGTGTTGAGTATTCTTATTTGTTCATGCAATAGAACGAAAGAAATAACTCCTTCCTTTGAATTTGCTCCATATATCAGTGCGTATACCGGTGGAATTATATCTTCCGGATCAGGCATTCGAATAGAGTTCACCCAAGAACAAAGTTTCGTAACACTTGATAAAGAATTAGAAGAAAATTATTTTTCTTTTACCCCTTCTTTAAAAGGAAAAGTTCGTTGGATAAATAATAAAACCATAGAATTTTTGCCAGATTCCGGTAGTTTAATTTCCGGTAAACTTTACAATGCTACTTTTCATTTGGGAAAATTAATGAAAGTTGATAAAAAATTCAGATCTTTCAAATTTTCATTTCGAGTGTTAGAACGTTCTTTTTCGTTGGAAACAAAAGGAATAGAGGTCTTTTCCGACAATCCTGACAATGTGAATGTAATAGGAGAGTTGTGTCTCAGCGACATTGTATCGATAGAAGCAGCTACAGCCATGATAAGCGCTTCTTATAATGGTAAATTATTACACCCTTTGTTAGAAAGTACAGACGATCCTTTTGTGTTTACATTTATAGTAAAAGATATTGCTAAAGCTTCACATTCATCTACATTGCAAATTTTTGCCAATGGCAAAGTAATTGGATGTAAACAAAACAGTAATGTGGAAGTGAAAATACCCGGTAAAAATGATTTTGCTTTTTATTCTGCCAAATTAATTACAAATCCAGAAAATGGTATTCGTTTGTATTTTACCGAAGCTGTCTCCGAATTACAAAATTTGGAAGGCTTAATACATTTTAATAAGATTCAAAATTATGTCATGCAAATACATAATAATATGGTGGATGTGTACTTTATGCATGATCCTCAAGTACAAGATATCAGAGTCGATATTGATAAAGGCTTGAGAAATACACAGGAGAATCAATTGGAAGAAAATGTAAGTTTTTCGTTACATGTTCAAGTACCGGCTCCGGAAATAAAACTTTTTTCAAAAGGAACCATAATGCCCGATTCCAAAAATTTGATTATCCCTTTTAAAACCGTTAGTCTACAATCAGTAGATGTCCGAATTATACGAATTTATGAAACTAATATTTTGATGTATCTCCAAAACAATCGATTAGAAGCATCTAAATACAATACTTACGATTTAAAACGAGCCGGTCGTCTGATTTATAAAAAGAAATTATTATTACAGTCGCATCCATCCAAATCAGCAAACGAATGGCAAAATTATTCCATCGATCTTCAACATCTCATCAAACAAGAACCCGGAGCTATTTACAGGGTGGAATTTTCTTTTTCATATGAGGATGCTTCAACTCCCTTTAACAATAAGAAAAAAAATGACTATACAAAAGGGACTATGGTAAGTTTAGTTGACGGGAAGTTAAGTGAATCGGAAGAAGAAAAATGGGATAGCCCATATGGTTACTATAATTATGACAATGATTTCAATTGGGAAGTGTATCGTTGGAACGAAAGAGACAATCCGTATCATCCTACCTATTATATGATTGATGATAGAGTAGAAGTGATGCATGTGTTGGCATCGAATGTAGGAATCGTTTCAAAATCCAATGCTGATAACACTCATTGGGTAACAGTTACCAACTTATTAAATGCTGAGCCCATAGCCAATGCGGAGGTTACTTTTTATAGTTATCAACTACAGGTATTGGGAACGGCAAAAACAGATAAAAATGGTTTTGCTATTGTTAAAACAAAGAATAAACCCTTTGTCGTTACAGCCCGTATCGATAAAGAGAACGCTTTTTTACGTTTGGTAGATGGAGAAGAAAACGCTTTAAATCGTTTTGATGTCGGCGGTTCGAAGATAAACAAAGGATTGAAAGGTTTTATATATGGAGAAAGGGGGGTGTGGCGTCCGGGCGACACCTTGTTTCTATCGTTTATACTAAAAGACCCGGAAAAGAAAATTCCTTCTAACCACCCTGTTATTCTTGAATTTTATAATCCCAGAGGTCAATTTGTGTATAAAATCATCAAAACAAACGGCATTAATGGTTTCTATACCTTTCAAATTCCTACCGGTCAAAATGATCCCACCGGTATTTGGAATGCCTATATCAAAGTAGGAGGTGTTAGCTTTCATAAATCGCTCCGTATTGAAACAATAAAACCGAATCGTTTGAAAATAAACCTGAAAGTGCCGGGTAAGAAATTGATAGTTACAAAGGATGGTGTTCCCCTACAGATATACGCTGCTTGGCTTACAGGCCTTAAGGCGGAAAATTTAAAAACAAAAGTTGAAATGACCTTATCCAATCGTAAAACCACATTTAAAGGCTTTAAAGATTTTGTATTTACCAATCCGGCAGCCGGTTTTCAGACCTATACTTTTGTGGCATATCAGGGTGTTTTAGATGCTGAAGGCAAAACAAGTTTTAATCTACAAACACCCGTATCAGCCGATATGCCGGGCATGATGAGTGCTCAATTGCTGTGTCGTGTATTTGAACCAGGTGGTGATGCCAGCATGTATGTAGAGACTCTCCCTTTTTCTCCTTTCTCAACCTATGTAGGCATTAATTTCAACAATGATAAGACATTTATCGAAACCGATGTCGATAAGATATTTAATGTTGTAACCCTAAATCAGGACGGTAAATTAGTCGATAATGCAGATTTGGAATATAAAATTTATAAAATTCAATGGAATTGGTGGTGGGAAAACAACGATGAAAATCTGAGCTCGTATATTAATAATACGAATTTGAAACCTCTTAGCAGCGGCAAACTCAAAACAACAAATGGGAAAGCAGCTATCAAGTTTCGGATCAATTATCCGGAGTGGGGAAGGTATTTTGTGTATGTAAAGGATAGAAAGGGTCAACATGCCAGCGGAGGTGTTGTGTATGTAGATTGGCCCGAATGGAGAGGAAGGTCAAAACGAGAAGACCCCTCAGGGATAAAAATGTTGACATTTTCTACGGATAAAACAAGTTATGAAAACGGTGAAACTGCTACCATCATATTACCCATTGCTGCCGGCGGCAAAGCCTTGGTAGCTATAGAAAATGGGTCCCAAGTATTGCACAGAGAATGGATAGAATCTGCCTCGAAAGGGGATACTAAATATCAATTTAAAATCACTGAAGAAATGGCTCCCAATGTGTATGTGCATATTACATTTTTACAAGCGCATGCACAAACCATCAACGACTTGCCTATTCGTATGTATGGGGTGATCCCTGTTTTTGTAAATAATAAGCAAACAAAACTCTTACCTGAATTGATAATTCCTTCGATTGTCAGACCGGAACAGTCATTCAGCATTAAAGTGAAAGAAAAAAATGGAAAAGCGATGACCTATACCTTAGCCATTGTGGACGATGGACTGCTCGACTTGACTAATTTCAAAACTCCCGATCCGTGGTCTGAATTTTATGCTCGAGAAGCTTTGGGCATACGCACGTGGGATATGTATGATGATGTAATTGGTGCGTATTCCGGTAATTACGGCATGTTGTTCACGATCGGTGGTGACGCCGCTCTCAAACCCGCTAATGCAAAAGCCAATCGTTTTAAACCGGTGGTTCGCTTTTTGGGTCCTTTTGTGCTAAAAAAAGGAGAAATGAAAATACATACGGTGAAACTACCTCCTTATATGGGTTCTATTCGAGTAATGCTCATTGCCGGCCAAGATGCTGCCTATGGCAATGCCGAGAAAACAATTTTCGTTCGCTCTCCCTTGATGGTGCTTTCGTCTTTGCCCAGAGTAGTAAGTATTAATGAACAAATAGAATTGCCCGTCAATGTATTTGCTATGGAAAAAAGCGTTAAGAAAGTCGATGTTACAATACGTACTACCGGTAAATTAAAAATCGCTGGAAAAGCAACGCAAAGCACAACCTTTACGACTACAGGCGATAAGCTCGTTTATTTTACATTACAATCGGGAGGACAAACCGGGATAGAGAAAATTACCGTAATAGCAAAAGCGAATGGTATGGTTTCAAGTGAAATCATTGAGTTGGATGTCCGCAATCCTAATCCTCCGATTTTGACAACGAAAAATAAACTGCTTAATGCCGGTGAAGAAGTAGATTTGCCCTATGTGCTTGAAAATAACTATAATGGAAATTGGTTAAAGCTCGAAGCTTCACGTATCCCCTTTGTTGACATTAGTCGACGCCTCGATTTTATTTTTACTTATTCTCATTATTGTTCCGAACAACTTATTTCTACCGCTTTCCCTTTGTTATACGCCTTGCAACTTGATAAAAATACACAAGATGCGGAAAAAATTAAAAAGCATGTCAACGAAAGTATTTCTCAATTATATGCACGTCAGCTTACTAACGGAGGCTTCAGTTTCTGGCCCGGTCAACAGCAAGTCAATACATGGGTGACTTCTTATGCAGGTAATTTCTTAATTATTGCCAAAGAAAAAGGCTATGAAGTAAACCAAACGGTTATTAATAAGTGGATTGCTTACCAGCGAAAAGCAGCTAAGGAATGGAAAGCAACTTCCCAGCGAGGCAATAATTATATGTATGATCAGGAAGATTTTGAACAGGCATACCGACTATATACCTTAGCTATGGCAAATGCAGCAGAAATGGGAGCCATGAATCGTTTGAAAGAACGAAAAGATTTATCCATTCAAGCCAAATGGCGACTGGCAGCTGCTTATGCAATATGTGGAAAAACTAAAATCGGAAACGATATGGTTTTTAATGTTACTAAAACCATCAATCCCTATTCATCCAAAAATACTACTTTCGGATCTTCGGACAGAGATGAAGCCATGATTTTAGAAGCCATGATTTTGTTGGGTAAACTCAACGATGCTTTTCAACAAGCAAAAAAAGTGTCTGAAAACTTGAGAAACGAAAGTACCTTTTCAACACAATCGACAGCCTATGCCTTGATAGCCATGGGTTGCTTTGCCGAGAAAATGGCAGGAAATTTACAGTTCGATTGGACCGTCAATGGGGTGAACCAAGAAACCGTGAAAACCGCTAATGTAATGTTTACAAAATCCTTGAAACCTTATCCACTCAAAGGAAGTGTGCATATTAAAAATCGCGGAACCAAAAGCATCTACGTATCTCTTATCTCAAAAACAGTTCCTTTTGTCGATAATAGACCTTCCATTAATCACAAATTAAAGGTAGAAGTGATGTATACATCGATGGATGGAAAAAAAATTGATGTTGCAAAATTAAAACAAGGAACCGATTTTATGGCAATTATAAGAATTTATAATACCGATTTAACGCAAGATTATACAAATTTGGCTTTGACGCATATCTTGCCTTCCGGTTGGGAAATATTGAATGAAAGAATGTTGCAAGCGGAAACCGGAAACACTTATACCTATCAAGATATTAGAGATGACAGGGTGTTAACCTATTTTGATTTGCAACGAGGAAAATCCATCGTTGTTAAAGTGAGATTACAAGCGACCTACTGTGGTTCATTCTTATTGCCTGCTATTTTATGTGAATCCATGTATCATGCCAACGCCCAAGCTCGTACTGCAGCAGGCAGGGTAATGGTTGTGAAATAAGTACTTTTTTATCGAAGGTATGAGAAAGAAAATCATAGAAGGAATTAAGAAATTTACAAAAAAAAAGAAGGGAATTATTCTTCTTTTAATCTTGATAATTCTTGTTTTTTACTTTTTTATTTTACCTTTTCGTTTGTTTGACGTGCCTTATAGTACGGTAGTAAAAGACAGACAGGGTGAAGTACTGGGTGTGCGACTTGCTTCCGATGGACAATGGCGTTTCCCTGAAGGGGAAAAAGTGCCTGATAAATTTCGGAGCTGTATTATTACTTATGAAGATCAATGGTTTTATTTTCATCTTGGTATCAATCCTGTGTCTGTTTGTCGTGCCTTGTATCAAAACATAAAAGCCGGACGGGTAGTCAGTGGTGCCAGTACCCTAAGCATGCAATGTGTGCGTATGGCAAGAAAAAAACAAAGAACATTAAAAGAGAAAATTGTCGAAATGCTTTTGTCTATTCGTTTGGAAACCAGGTATTCAAAAAAGGAGATTTTGTCAATGTATGCTTCTCATGCTCCTTTCGGTGGAAATGTGGTAGGTATTGAGGCGGCTTCTTGGCGTTATTTTAACCACCGGGCCTCCGATTTATCGTGGGCTGAAGCAGCTACCTTGGCAGTATTGCCCAATGCCCCTGCATTGATACACCTATCGCGTAATCAAGGATTATTACTTAAAAAACGCAATGTATTGTTGAAAAAATTGTATCAAAAAGAACGCATTACCTCTACCGAATATGAACTTGCTTTGGCTGAAAATCTGCCTCAAAATTTGTACCCTTTGCCCCAGTTAGCACCACATCTGGTAACGTATTTTTATCTTACACAGCAAGGAAATCACATACAATCTACTATTGATAAAAATAAACAAATAGAGTTGGAAAATATATTGAATCAATGGAATGAAGATTTCTTAAAAAAGGATATACGTCATTTGGCTGCTATGATTGTGGATTTACATACCAATGAAGTGATAGCGTATTGCGGAAATGTAAATTA
>DHTG01000074.1:38098-38273 GCA_002411545.1 Bacteroidales bacterium UBA5266
ATGGCTTTTCACCTCAGAATTTTAATTTGCAGTATGATGGTGCTGTCCCTGCTTCTGAAGCCATCTGCCGTTCCTTAAATATTCCCTCCGTCTTACTCTTGCGTTTATACAGTGTTCCTAAATTTTATAATTTCCTGAAAGAGATAGGTATTACTACCTTAAACAGGGATGCCGG
>DHTG01000044.1 GCA_002411545.1 Bacteroidales bacterium UBA5266
CCGCCGAAATTCTGTTTCAAACCAAAAACAATTAAAAATACGTCACCAAAAAACTTTGTCGCTTTTGATACGGAAACGCGGAGCGACGGTAGTTTTATATGCGGAGCATTTTACGGCCAAATTAGTATGAACAAAGGGCGTGGTCACACGAACAAACCTTTAGAAATTTCAGAGTATTGCGATTCGGAAAACTCTTTTCGTGAGACGTTTTTATCGATAGAATCAACCATTAAGAAAAATAAACGCTCTTTTATCTTAATTGGTTTTAATTCAGCATATGATGTTATCTATTTGGGTGATATTGTAGAATCAAAAGCACGCTTAGACGCAGGGAGTAGGTTTATTCAAGCAACCACGGTTAACGGCACAAAAATCTATGATATTTCAAACCATGTTATTGGGACGTTAGAAGATTGGATTAAGAAACTTAATATGCCTGTCACAAAGCGCGCAGGTTATTTAGATACCGAACAGGGCAAAAAAGAGCAGGTATTAGACGATGCAAAAGCGACATATATTCTTACAAAATGGGTTGAAAATAATCTTATCAATACATTTGGTATTGATTTAACGCCTACAAAATTTGGTGCAGCATTAAAAATATTTCAGTCTAGGTATTTTCATGACCAGTGGATACGGACTAAAGAAGAACAGTGGAAAAATGATTTTGAACGAGAATCCTACTATGGCGGACGATGCGAAGTATTTAAGCGTGGTGAATATACCGTAAATTCTTACGATGTTAATTCGATGTATGTCGCTATAATGCGTGATGAATTAATCCCGAATCCGACAATTAGCAAATATTTAAAGGAAGAAGATGTTATAAGAGGAATGATAAATACGGAATTTTTAACCGTCGACTGTCAGGTAACAACGCCAAAATCCCGGATAGGATTATTGCCCTATCGCGATTTAGAACGTGAAAAACTCATATTTCCCTATGGTACATGGAGAGGTGTTTTTAATTCGGTCGAATTAAGAGAAGCCTTAAAGTGGGGCGCAAATATCGATAAAATTTATCGCGCGTTATGGTATCCCGAATCAAAAAATTATTTCCATGATTATGCTCAAATGACTATGGAAGGACGAAAAAGCGCTAAAGCACAAAATGACAAAGCAACCGAACAATTATACAAATATTATGGTAATGGGTTATACGGCAAATTTGGTCAACGCAACAAAAAAGGTGGTGAATATATCAGGCTATCTCAATTTACAGGTGACTTAATCGGAAAGCGTATTATTGAAGGCGCTGGCGATTATTGGGTAGAAATGCCGACGACTGGCTATCAAGACAGTTGGCACACATTCCCAATTGTTTCATCAACCATAACCGCCTATGCCCGCGCAAAAATGCTTAACGCATTATGCCATAATCAAGATGGCGTAGTTTATTGTGATACTGATAGTCTAAAAAGTGTGAATGAAGTGCGTGGTATTCCTATTGGTGATAAACCGGGCGAATGGGGCTACGAATATACTGAAACACAAAAATTCTATAGGCCAAAAAGATATGCAGAAAAATGTAAGGGTGTTCCGAAAAAAGCGCGACTGGTATCAGCAACCGATACCGAAGAGATTTACGAATACGAAAAACCGACTAAATTTAGAAGTGCAATTAGACAAAATAAACTCCAAAACGTTTGGTATACCGAAACAAAAATTGTATCATTAATAGACGATAAAAGAGACTGGTTATCTGATGGAAGTAGTTATCCGATTTACGTTTATAATGTCAATGATGGGTATCGTAAAAGCCCGGAGACAAAAACAGAAGCCATTTATATAATGGAGTCATAACAGAGTATTATAAAAAGGAGTGTGAAAAATGAAAACAATTCATTATCGTGTTATGGTATCAGAAGAGGAAGAACAAGATTTTCTAAAAGCGATGGAAAATTAAAGGGAGTGTTAAAATGTGTGAAAAAGTCTTAAGTATGCTTAAATCGCGTAAATACACCTATTTGGAAAACCTAATTTGTAATGGATATGTTTCACCCTCTTATCGCATGTTGATGGAAGTTAAAATTTCTTTATTAACAGAAATTATAGAGGAAATTGAAGGGGAACAAAAACAAGACGATATAATTATTGCTTAAATTAAACCTTAACCCCTAACCCTTTTCCCCTATCCCTTTGTTTTATCAGTAATTAATTCACAATGATTATTATAAAAATATCTAAATAATTAATTCAATAAGTATATATACTTATGAGTTAATTGTATATTGTAGCGGGAATAACCCGCTCGCAGGTGAAAACACCATGACTGAAAACCAAACCAAACCTGAACTGTCTCCTCTTGAGACAGTCGAGCAGAACCTTAAGGCAGCGCTCAATGCATGGACCGCAGAGATTAATGTTTCGGAACTCCCGAAAGTCATGCAAAGAAAACATCGTGTCGTTAGCGATAAACTCGCTGCACTTATGTATGATGTACATACAAATGTCAATACGCAACGACGTGTCGGGCGCCCGGCGGGTGGACTGACAAAAACCACCGTTCGAAACGAACTTAAAAATGCCACGCCCGAACAACTTGCGGAAATTGCAAAAATTCTCGGAAAGGAAGGCGAAGTTCCCCCGATTTCCACCGACGTGGAAAACGGCGAAGAGGTGAACGATAATGAGTGAAAAAATCAAGGCAATCCCAATTTCCGATACCGGAATTCTTACCGAACTGGAACAGGAAGAGCGCACACCCCTTGAAGCCGGAATGTCTCTTATCATTGAGAAAATTGCTATGCGTAAATCGCGCAAATACGGAACATATGCAGTTTTCGATGGCGAAAATCTCGAAGGTGAAAAAATGCAGTATTTCACTATGTCTGCGGTTCTGACCAGTCAAGCAGAAAACCTACTTGAGAAATATGGTTCTGATGCTGAAGGAAGTCTTTCAAATCCGATTCTCGCAAGCGTGGTATCCAAAAAGAGCGAAGGAGGCCGGTTTTACCTCACATTCAATTAATCTTTTTACCTTGTTACCATGCACCTCCTCTTTCAATAAAATATTAACTTTTTGCCCCTTCTTTTTTGCAAATAACAATTTCATTGCTATCGTATAATTGCCCTGCAATATCAGCCCTTAAAAGCATAATAGGGTTGCGCTCGAACGGGTCATGCTGATACAGTTTAATGATATGCTCTTTTTTGCATCGGTCAAGACTACAGGGAGTATCATCAAGATGGAATTTTCGGGGCAAAAATGCCCTATCGGTTTGAACCCTTAATCGCGGGTGAATATCGGTATACCTTTGTGAGTCATAGAAAATATCCACGTCGCGTTTACGGGATTGCGCAACAACTTCCCCGATAAATTTATGGAGGCGTTTGGTATTGACACCTAATGAGTTAAGATATAATTGCATCTCGGTTATCATTATGACTGAATCCCTAATGTCTTCCGCTATGATCAATTCCCCAATTTCTTCTGTTGGAACCGTTCGGGAAAATTCGGTTTGATAGTTGGAAATGGCATCTTTAGATTCCGATAAATATGATTGATATGCTAATACTGTCATACTTAACGTTTTGCCGTTTCCTCTCAAGGCCTGTTTTCCACGCTGATGGGGGCAACCGGGAATTGAGCCAAAAAACCCGTAAATCAATAATCAAACCTCCTCAATGGGTTACCGTGTTCATCGGTTTGTGCGATACTTGACGTTTGTGCGGCACTAAGCACCTGCACCACTTCTTCTCTCGATTTTCCGTCTTTCGATATTTTAGCGGTAATTACCGCATCGGTCACCGCGGAAATAATTTTATTGTCGTATTCCGATTCAGTGAAATTTCCAGTTTCGGGGTCAATAACGGGAGTATAATCTTCACCTAAACGCCGACGTAAAAATGTGTTTATTGCGACTACTTTTGCAATGCCTCTAATATTCCGATTTGATAAACGCGTTTTCTGTAGACGGTTTTTATTGGTAAATATTGCATCAATGGCATAAAAAATTTGCTCCATTACTGAAGGTTTATTGATC
This sequence comes from Bacteroidales bacterium UBA5266, assembly GCA_002411545.1. Classification (GTDB taxonomy): domain Bacteria; phylum Bacteroidota; class Bacteroidia; order Bacteroidales; family WCHB1-69; genus UBA5266. The sequence goes on from DHTG01000044.1 coordinate 3,987, forward strand.
ACGTTTTCGCTCTGTTTGACCAACATATCTTCAAAATTTGGGAGAGGTTTTGAAGCCATTTTATTACCTCATAAACATAAATAGCGCAATTAAGGCAATTGCCGCAATCGCAAGATAAATCATCCAATTTGTATCTTTGATATCTTCTGCACAAACGTCCGCCATAGACTGATTTTCAAGCAGATTAATATATTCATGCGGTTG
>DHTG01000047.1:0-4489 GCA_002411545.1 Bacteroidales bacterium UBA5266
CCTCCCATTGCTCGCATTGATTCCATTTCGTACCCTTATATGTCCATAAACTATAATCCCTATTTACACCCTAATTGCAATAAGTTCCCTATGCTCCCTGATAATGTCAACGGATCGATAGGGGCCAATCTATTTCGATGGAATTTCGGCAATGATTACGATTCAACAGCCATAGGAGGTTCCAACTTTAAAGGCGATACCAGTTCGTTAAGAAATCCGCCTTACCAATACAAATACGGTCCTTATTTAGAAGAAAAAGACGGAAATGTCTATATTATGTTAATAGCCGTAAATGATAATACGACAATTTACAATGCCTGTGGATATTGTGAGGATACAGTTACGGCTTTAATCCGTATTTCAGTGGCTGATATGCGATTAAGGATTACAGACCAAGATTCTGTATTGATAGAAGATATATGTCAAAATCAGGAGGTTTACTTTTGGGATTCGAGCTTTTGCACCAGTAGGCTGACGAATTGGGGATTACGCATAAGCGATAGTTTGCACCCTTCGGTCTATTTACTCGATACAGTCATCAATTATTTTGTCAATACTTATGACTCTGTAAACGATACCCCTCTGAGTATACGAAAACGTATTCCGTTTCATTTCTCCGATTATGGGGTATATTATGCTTATTTATACAATGCCGATACCATCCTTTGCGGGAGAGATAAAAACAAATCCGATTCGCCTGTAATGGAATATTATTATGATACGCTTGATTTAAGAATGGATACCCTGCGTTTGGTGGTGTATCCGCGCAGTGTTCCCGACTGTGCTGTGCCCTCACCGGTTTGTGCCGATGATACCGTAGTCTTTTCCGATTTATCCTATACTCCTTCTCCCTTCAATAATTTTTCTATCAAAGAATATCTATGGACATCGGCCGGACAGAGCGATACGGCGAGTATGCCTAAATTTGTTTACCATAGCGGCGGTAAATACGATGTTTCGTTACGTGTAATCAATGAAAAAGGATGCGACAGTACGCGTGTCTTCTTAGATAAAATTACGGTTTTTGATCTGAACGCTTATTTTTCCAAATCTACTTCTACGGCATGCAATCATGAATTAGTCTCGTTTCGAAATTTGAGTAATAGCGTTCCTACCCTTTCTTTATCCTATCTCTGGGATTTTAACGGCGAAGACACCGCTACAAGCAGAAACGCCCAATATGCTTTCCATGTCGACACTTCACAATGGGTGTATATTACCTTGACAGCTTATGACGAAATGATTGGATGTGTCGATGTGTATCGAGATTCTGTATACATACGACGCATTTATGCTGATTTTGATGCCAACGAAAACAGAGCAGCCTGTCCGACTTTGCAGTGCTATTTCTCCGATCAATCTTCTACCGATTCTATCGTCTCCTGGGAATGGGATTTTGGAGATACACTCAGTATGGCAAATACTTCTCCCTTACAAAATCCTTCGCATAACTATGCTTTTGCAGGGAGTTACGATGTACGCTTGATTGTTACCGATAACATAGGATGTGTAGATACTATCCTTAAAGAGAACTATGTAGTCGTAAATGGTCCTTACGGATATTTTGACGTGCATCCAACATCAGGTTGTTATCCTTTGACTGTTGCCTTTTCCTGTAATTTTATCAATGTAGATACTTTGATGATCATCACCGGTGATGGAAATACGTTGATTTCAGACGATACCACTAAATCATTCAGCTTTACCTATCAGAATCCCGGACCTTACATTCCTTCTATGCGGTTGATAAAGTGGGTTTACGATTCCTTAAGCGGCGAATGGATACGATGTGTGCAGAATTTTTGGAATTACGATACCGTTTGGGCTATTCAAGTGATGCCTAACTTTCTGACCGATAGCATTTATTGTCAAAAACTGCCGATTATATTTAAAAACCTCACCGATACCATGCATGCTGCTATCTATCCTCCCTCTCTTTTCAATGAAGCAAAGTTCTATTGGCATTATGGAGAAGGAGATTGGGATAGCCTGCATTTCGACGGGAACACAAGCTATGACACATCAGGTATCTATGATGTTAGTTTGAAGGTTGTAATAAGAGGATGTACGGCAACCCTTACCAAGTCTATACAGGTGTTTGATTTTCCCGATGTAATCACGTCAGTTTCCGACACTGCCGCTTGCGATTCCGTGTGGGTTGAGTTTACAGCCGATAGCCTTTCAGGACTGGAAACAAGTTTCGATTGGGTATTTCACGACGGAGAAGCTGCCAAAGGAAATCCCGTGAAACACTTATTTACGTCTACGGGAACCTACCCGTATTCCTTGACACTTACTTTCTTTGACACGAAATGCATCAAAACCTACCTTGACAGCCTCGATGTATTTGCGTGGATATCGCCAATGGCCGATTTCATCATTCAAAATAAAGATGGCCGCGATATTACCGACAATGAAGACATAGGTATTAAAGCGACCGAATCGGCCTATTTTGTCGACCAATCGCAATCCTATGATGGACAAATTGTTAGATGGATATGGGATTACGGTGATTTATCTCAAGATACACTTTTTCAATCCATAACACTTTTTCATTCCTATACAACGACTTCAGGAATTGTTAAGGTTAAATTGTATGTGATAGACGAGAATGGATGCGAAAGTGCCATGGAACATCTTCTCTTAGTGCTCGAAGCATTGCGGTTTCCGAATGTGTTTACCCCTAACAACGACGGGGTGAACGACTATTTCTTTCCTATTGAAGTAGTTGGCTATTTCTTAGATTTTGAAATGATAATCTATAACCGCTGGGGAGCCAAAGTGTGGGAAAGACGTTGTGGAGGCAATAATTGTCCCGACTATAACAACGAAAATTTTTGGTGGGACGGTAAAATTCAGAATGGCAAGGATGCCTCGGAAGGGGTCTATTATTGGGTGGTTACGGCCTTGCCAAAATCGCAAAAAACAACTTTTATTCTACATGGAAGCGTAAGCCTTTTCCGCTAATTATTTTTAACATTATACATTATTTTCTATTGTTTATTATTTTTAATTTGTTTACTTTTGTACCTTCAAAAAATTTCAATTAAACATAATAAATAATAATGAAGATATTAGTATTAAACTGTGGAAGTTCATCCATTAAATATCAATTAATCGACATGGCTAACAATGCCGATTTGTTAGCTAAAGGACTTATGGAACGTATAGGCTTGGAAATGGGTGAATTTACACACAAAGCAAAAGGAAAAGATAAGTATTATACACAATTACCCATTGCCGATCACGCAGTAGGTATCGATTTGTTGTTAAAGACGTTAACAGACAAGGAATTAGGAGTTATAAGTCATGTGAACGAAATAGGCGCTTGCGGTCATCGCGTGGCACATGGAGGCGAATATTTTCCCGAAAGTACCGTTATTGAAGAAGAAGAAATGAAAAACATAGAAAAATTATGTGTGATAGCTCCTCTTCATAATCCCGGAAACCTACTGGGCTTAAAGGTAATGAAAAGAGTATTACCTCATGTAAAACAAGTTGGGGTGTTCGATACCTCGTTTCATCAGAGTATGCCTCCCAAGGCTTATCTCTATGCCATACCTTACGAATACTATACAAATCAGAAAATTAGAAGATACGGTTTTCACGGAACCAGTCATAAATACGTAGCACCCAAAGCAGCTGAGTTTTTAGGCGAAGACTGGACGAAGAAGAAAATCATCGTTTGTCATTTAGGCAACGGAGCTTCCATATGCGCTATTGATTGCGGTAAATCTGTCGACACATCCATGGGATTTACTCCCGTTGAAGGCTTGATAATGGGAACACGCAGCGGCGATTTAGATGCCGGTGTGTTGATGTATATTGCCGAAAATGAAAAACTCGACTACAAAGGCATGAACAATTTGGTGAATAAAAAGTCTGGATTACAAGGCATATCGGGCGGTAAATCCGATATGCGCGATATTCGCGCCGGCAGAGATGCAGGCGATGAACGTTGTACACACGCTTTTAATATGTTTGCTTATCGCGTACAAAAGTATATAGGCGCTTATACCGCCGCTATGAACGGCGTGGATATCATTGCTATGACCGGAGGAATAGGCGAAAATGCCTGGTTTATGCGCGAAGCTATTTTAGAAAATATGGAATTTTTCGGAATTGAATTAGATAGAGATGCAAATAAACATTTTGTGGGGGTTGATGGTTTAATATCTAAAACGAATGGAAAAGTGAAAGTCCTTTCGGTTACTACCAACGAAGAAATGGTGATTGCTTTAGATACGTATAGATTGGTACATTAATAATTTTTCACTATATATTATTCTTCAAGGATACTCCTAATACTTCATACGCGTTAGGGGTGTCCTTATTTTATGTATATCTTGTTTGGCAGAACCTTGTGTAAAACATAGGCAATATTGAAATATACATTTTGGTGATGAAAATCATCCGTTTCAGACGTAAAAATGAAGCTTTTGTAAATAATTTGCTATATATCTAAAAATGTTGCGCAACAACTTTAAAA
>DHTG01000047.1:4665-27607 GCA_002411545.1 Bacteroidales bacterium UBA5266
GTTGCGGAACAAATAAAATTTGTTGCGGAACAAATGAAACTTTGTTGCGGAACAAATGAAACCTCCTTGCGCAACAAATTTAATATTGTTCTCAGAACCTTTTTCGGCAGAAATGAACGTTTCCAATCGACATATGATTTTCGTTACATCTAAGGAGTTTTTATTGAAACATTTCACCGAAAAATATTCATGAACGATTGCTTTTAATATCTTTTAATTTTGTAATTTTGCCGAAAAAATAAATCATATAAAAGAATTAATTATGGGTAAGAGAACAATAGTAGCCATGCCGGGAGATGGAATAGGAAAAGTCGTGTTGGAGCAATGCATACGATTACTCAACGCAGCTGGTTTTGATGCCGAATATGTGCATGGAGATATCGGATGGGAATTTTGGTGTAAAGAAGGGAATCCGCTTCCTGACCGTACCATAGCTTTGTTAGAGAAATATAAAATCGGCCTCTTTGGAGCCATCACCTCCAAACCCAAAGATAAAGCAAAATCCGAACTCGATCCTGCTTTGCAAAATCAAGAACTGGTGTATTATAGTCCTATTGTTACGATGCGTCAGCGGTTTAAAATGGATATCTGTATGAGGCCATGCAAAACCATCAAAGGAAATCCCTTGAATTTTATCCGACGCACCGCCGACGGTGGATTTGAAGAGCCTTTGATTGATGCCATGATTTTCCGTCAAAATACAGAAGGTCTTTACGGTGGCATAGAATGGAGCAATGCACCCGACGAAGTGTGGAATGCCATGATGACTCACAAGAAGTTCGTAGCTAATTTTTCAACACACCCCCGCAATGAGGTCTTTATCTCAACACGTATATTAACAAAAAAATATACCGAACGTATCCTACGTGCCGCCTTCGATTATGCTAAAGAAAAAGGCTTTGAAGGAATTACCGTTTGCGAAAAACCCAATGTCATTCGCGAGACTTCGGGTATGATGCTCAAATTAGCGCAAGATATAGCTAAAAAAGACTATCCCGGAATCAGTGTGTGGGATACAAATATTGATGCGCAAATGATGTGGCTCACTAAGAATCCGGAACATTATAATGTGATAGTTGCCAGCAATATGTTTGGCGATATCCTTTCCGATGGCTTTGCCGGATTAGTAGGAGGTTTGGGCTTTGCCAGTTCCGCTCAGTTTGGCGAAGATGGCATTGCCGTGTTTGAACCTACACACGGCTCGGCACCTAAATATGCATCCTATGAAACACCTATCGTAAACCCCATTGCTATGTTCCAATCTGCCTGCTTGATGTTAGATTATATAGGCGAAAAAACCATCGCCCAACGCATTGAAAATGCCATAGCAAAGGTAGTGCTCGAAGGAAAAGTGAGAACATACGATATGATGAAAATGAGCGGATCCCCCCAAGTGATTCAGAAAGGAGCTGCCTCGACGGTTCAAATAAGTGATGAAATCATAAAATATTTATAATAACTTATTTATATTAAAAAAGATGGAAGATCTTTTACGAATAAAACACACCGCCCATACACTTAAAGCCGGTAATGTGTTGATTAGTGTCCCCTTTATGGGCGATTCTTATTTCGATCGTACGCTCGTTTTGCTTATCGATCATAATCCGGAAGGATCTTTTGGTTTGATATTGAATAAAAAAATAAATCAAATACCTTTAAAATTCGTAAAAACCGATATCAAAAAGAAGTTGCAAGTATACAACGGCGGACCGGTCGAATTGAATCATTTGTTCTTTCTGCATACCTACGGATCCCTTATGGGGGAAAATACCTATATAAGTGATGGAGTTTCATTTGGTGGACAAGAATCGGAATTGGTAGCTTTGATGAAGGATAATCTATTGGATGAAAATAACATTCGTTTTTATTTAGGCTACGCCGGATGGAGTGCCGGTCAGTTAGAGCAGGAAATCAAAGCAGATATGTGGGTGATAGGCGCTTTCAGAAAGGATTTAGCCTTTGCCGATACCGTCAATGTATGGCGTATGGCGGTTGCTGATTTAGGAAACGACTATACGCATTGGCTGCAATTTCCCGATAAGGCGTACTATAATTAGTATATCTACATCTACTTAAACCCTATTTTTTTATAAGACCAATAAGCATATATATGTTTCGATGTATATGCTTATTTTTTTTATTTGATGTATGCCGCTATTTATAAGATATTTGCTAATTGTTCTTTGATTTTTTCGAGTTCATCTTTCATTTGGACCACTCGTTTTTGTATGTTGGCATCCAAAGATTTTGAACCTAAAGTATTAATCTCTCTGCCAATTTCTTGACATATAAAGGCCAATTTTTTCCCGTTTGAATTGTTTTCTCTCATAGTCTCAATAAAATATTGACAATGTTGGGCTAATCTTACTTTTTCTTCCGTAAAATCGAGTTTTTCCAAGTAGAAAATCAATTCTTGTTCAAAACGATTGGTGTCGAAATTAGCCATTTGATCGGAATATTCGTGAAAAGATTTCATCAACCGACTTTTAACAGACTGTATTCTTTCACTTTCAAAGGGTTCCACTTCTTTTAAAAGCGTAAGGATACCAGTGATGTGTAATTCGAATTCCGTTTCAAGTATTTTTCCTTCTTTTTGACGGCTCTCGTTTGTTAAACGACAGGCTTCTTTTATAACATTTTGTAATATAGACCAATCTTCTTCAATTGTATCGGGCTGGGAACTTACCATCACATCGGGCACTTTCATGGCTATCGATAAGATTTGTGCATCGTCGGTGTGTATGGACAGTTCTTTGGAAATTTGCTTTAAATCATGGAATATTTTCTTTACAAGTGTACTATCAATGGCATAATTCACATCGCTTTCGTTGTCGTACGCAATAGTAATGCTGCAATCAATTTTTCCTCTTTCCAAGAGGAAGTTAATCAATTTGCGGATTTCGTTTTCTTTGTCCCTACATTCAATAGGCAGTTTAGTGCTAAAATCGAATTGTTTGGCATTGATGCTTTTAATTTCAACAGTAAATGTTTTATGTTGCGATTTGAAAGAATAGGCGCCAAACCCGGTCATTGATTTTATCATAATACGTAAAATTAAATAAATTATAAATTTTCGGCAAATATACTGAAATTGACTTTGCCATACTTACGGTGTTGGTAGAATTTATCATACGTCTTATATTCAATAGTCTTCGGATGTTCAATGATTAGAAATCCATCCGGGAGGAGCAATTTATTTTCAAAAATAAGGGTAGGGAGTAGGTTGAATTCCGTCCAGTCATAAGGTGGATCGGCAAAAATGATGTGATATTTTTGTCGGGTTTGTCTGATATAATTCAAGGCTTCTTGATTTATAGTATGGATGTTTTCGAAATGTAGCTTAGTAGCAGTGCTTTTAATAAACTGTGTACAAGCTTGATGCTTGTCAACCGACACAACGGATAAGGCGCCGCGTGCGGCAAACTCATAGCTGATATTGCCGGTACCGGCAAACAAATCTAAAACATGTATGGCGTCGAAGTGAAAGAAATTATATAAGATGTTAAACAAACTTTCCTTTCCTATATCGGTTGTAGGACGTACGGGTAGGTTTTGAGGTGCAATGATGTGTTTTCCCTTGTGGTTGCCACTGATGATTCGCATAGTTAAAGGATTATATCACTAAAATAGTGATAGTTGTCTAGTTCGGATGAGTTTGTTTGTTTTAGAATGGATAGATTTTTTATGTATTTTTTTGTTAAACTGAATATAGGGGATTGTTCTTCTATATTGCCGCAGATATAAAGAAATACGGGCTCGGAAGAGGGGTAGATTTTACGTAAAAAATCAACAGTATAGTAAACAAAGTCCGATTCCTTGGTGAAGTTCAATCCATTTGCTCCTAAAAAATTGTGATTATGCGATGCTAAGATGGTGAAATGCATGTTTTCAATGAAAATCAGGGCGGTGTTTTCCTTTTCTTGGATGCGGGATAGTAATGTAAATAGTGTTGAAATATGTGTTTTGATTTCAAATTCAGGTAATAATGATTGTATAGAGCCTAACAATGTTTGATTGCATTTCGTAAGGTTATATAATTCATATACATCAACGAACTCAGGGCAAGCTTTTCCTTGTGGGTCTTCAGGATATATCAAGGAAAGGATGTGGTTTATTTCCTTTTCTTCGTAATACTCTTTGGGAATTTGGGTATTTGATTTCGTATAAATATAAAATACATTCTTTTGACAAGGAATGTTCAATTTATTATTTATTTCGGAGATCCATGAAACAATCTCATTCTCTTTGAGACTAGGGTCAATGTTATATGTATTGATAAGATGTATCTCTTTTGTTTCAGGATGATAAATAGCAATGGTGCATACGTTGGATGTTAATCGTATGGATTTAATGCATGCAGATGCATCCACTTTTTCGATGGAATTGACATACTGAAAAGAAGGGATCAACGTGTCCATGGTTTATTGCCAGTTACCATCGGTTGAGGCTTCGGTCATGGAACCTAAAATAACATCGGTTACATAATCCTTATAATCATAATTAGGTCCTAAGAATTGGTCTTGTAAATTATTATATATCAGTCGACGAATGAAGGAACCTGTGATGTGCGGGTCGTCATTTAGATTTTTTAAGTATTGTGATTTTAATGCCTTTACTTCATAAACATGTACGGCAATATTGCCTCTAACAATAGTATCTGCATCAATTAAAAATTGCTCATTGGTATATGGAACTATGTCGAAGGTGTTAATGTCTAAATTGGGAATAGATTTCATGAGTTCTTCTTTTGCGCTAACTACAACCGTGTCGCGACGGACGATTTTTAATTTAATAGCTTCTGCTTCGGTAAGTGTATCGGGCACATGTCCTTCTTTTACAACAATACGCATCTTGCCTTCGTTCCAAAATGATTTTAGTTGATCGAAATTCTTTGCATAGGAACCGTATTCATTTTTATAAAATGCTTGTAAGGTACGTATGTCTTCTAATTTACGGATTACCTCTTTTTTACGGGTTTCATAAATCACATTGAACTTTTGTGGTCGTGATATGGAACGGTAAACTAATAAGGTAAGAATAATGATTCCTAAAATTAATAAAACTTGTATTAATGTATACTTAACGTTTTTCATATTTTTTTATAATTATGATTTCGAACTAATTATTTTATTTAAATCAGTGAGATATTCTTTATTTTTAATGATGCAAATGTACAAAAAATTATCTTTAATTAAACCTTAATTCACTACATTATTTTAAATGAATTTATATTGCTTATACATCCAGTCAATGTTTGCCTTGATTTTAGTTTATATAATATATGCAACCACCGCAATTGTCTTTTGTGGCTCCCGTGACACTTTGTAAACAATTATTTTGATGATGTATACGCAATAAGCCTAAAAATGCAAAAATCAATGCTTCTTTATAATCGATGATTTTTTCATCGGGCAATGTCAATAGGGTAGAAGAAACATAGGACGATAAGCGTTCAACTAAGAACACATTTTTAGCTCCACCACCGCTTAATAATACATTTTTTAATTGATGGTTATTTATGATAGTACCGATTTGGTAAGTAATGTGTTCGACTAAAGTACGAAGTATATTTTCCGTAGTATCGGGATATGTTTTAAGTAAGGGAAGGATAATTCTATCAATCCATTCTTTTCCTAAAGATTTTGGGGGTGTTTTTTTATAATATTCAAGTTTGTTAAGAGCAGATAATACATCATTGTTGACTTGTCCTTTCCGAGCAATAAGACCGTTTTTGTCAAAAGCAACACCTTTTTGTAAGGCAAAATGATTCAGTAAGATATTTACAGGAGATGTATCGAATGCCAGGCGTTGATTTCCAAAGTCGAATGAAATATTTCCAAAACCTCCCAAATTTAAACAAGCATCATATTCACTAAAAAGCAATTTATCGCCTATGGGTACGAGCGGAGCACCTTGACCGCTTAAGGCAACATCCAAAGAACGAAAATCGCATATGGTTGGGATACCGCATGTTGCTGCTATGGAAGCACCATCCCCAATTTGAACCGTGATTTGATTCTCCGGTTGGTGGAAGATGGTATGTCCGTGTGAGGCTACATAATCGGCGTGTAGTTGGTGGGTTTGTATGAATTGCTTTACCATATCGCCCAACAAATGCCCGTAAGCAATATGGGTAGAGGCAAAGCTAAAAGCGTCGGATATTGCCAGGTTTTGTAAACGTTTCACCCATACGTCGGAATAACTGTATGTTTCAGCTTGTATGATTTCATAATGCCAAGTTTGTTCTTTTTGTGTGAATCGGCATAAGGCTAAATCGACACCATCTAATGAAGTCCCCGACATGATTCCGATAATATGAAATACTTGTCTTTGCATTTAAAAATAATCTAACATCCGTTCCATTTGCATCGTTCGGGAGCCTTTCACTAAAATCATGGCATGATATAACTTTTTGGCGGTAATAATCTCTGCTGCTTTTTCCATGCTTTCTATTGACCAACCTTTGGGATGTTCTGTTTTTGCAAACTCGGGTCCTATCAAGAAAACAGACGAAAAATTATAGGTCTTTATTAAATCGACCATGGATTGATGTTCTTGTATGCTATCTGCACCAAGTTCTTTCATGTCGCCCAATAGTAGAATTTTATAGTCATGTTTGATGTGAGCAAAATTTTTAATGGCCTGTATCATACTCGAAGGATTCGCATTGTAGGCATCTAAAATAAATGTATTACTCCCTTTGTGTAATATCTGTGAACGACCGTTGGTAGGGATATAGGAGGAAATAGCCTGTTGAATGTCAGAGATAGGTACTTTGAAATATTGACCTACAGCTATTGCTGCCATGATATTGCTGAAATTATATGCCCCAACTAAGTGTGTAGATAGTAGTGTGTTTGTTTGTGGCAAAAATACTTTGCATTTCATATCATCGGGAATAACTTTGCCGTAATAATCTGCCTCCGGTGATGAACCGTAAGTGATTTGAGGAATGTTCTTCCCGTGTTCCATAAGCAAAGTGTCATCTATATGTATGAAAATCTTTCCTTTTGATTCTTGTACGGATCTGTACAAGGCTGTTTTGGTTTCGATGATGGTTTCTATGTTTCGAAATCCTTCGAGATGAGCTTTGCCAATATTGGTAATAATTCCAAAATTGGGCAATGCAATTTGGCATAAATCTTTAATTTCATGGGCGTGATTAGCACCCATTTCTACTACAGCTATTTCTACTTCTTTATGGATAGATAATAAGGTCAAAGGTACTCCAATGTGATTGTTTAAATTCCCTTTTGTCGCTAAGACCGTATATTTCTTAGATAAGACCGTTTTAATTAGTTCTTTCGTACTTGTTTTTCCATTGGTTCCTGTTATGCCAAGGATAGGAATATGCCATTGTTTACGATGATAGTGTGCTAAATCTTGCAATGTTTGTAAGACATTATTCACAAGAATACATTGTGGATTTATGGCATATGCTTCTTCATCAACAATTACATAAGCGGCTCCTTTTTTCAGTGCATCGGAAGCAAAGGTATTTCCATTGAAATGTTCCCCTTTTAAACAAAAGAAAAGACAATTTTTTTTAATATGTCTTGTGTCTGTACATATTTCCGAATGTTGGCTGTAAATACGATAAATATCTTCTATTGACATATATGTATTTTTTTTATAAAAAATAAATCCTTCCTTGGTAAGCAAGGGAGGATTTATTCTATCTAGGGTTACAAGTTATTAATAGTTAGGGTATCCAACACGTGCCATTGCACAACGAAATCCAATATAAGAAGTAGATTCATTTTCATCTAAGAATCTCTTTTGCCCAGGGCTTAACCAATATTGCATATCATTCCAAGAGCCACCTTTATATACTCGAGCTTTGTCTTCAACTAAAGAATAAGTGCCTGCAGGATAAGGTCTTTTGTCATACATTTTATTGGTTGCTTTTGTGTTATCTTTTTGTTGCCATACTTCGGTAGAAGGTCCCATGGTTGAAGCCCAATCACCGTCTAAATAGTTTCTGTTGTCAGCAGCGCGATAATTTCTTCTTCTGTCATTTTTAAAATCAGAAACAGGCACTACCGGAACTTGACCTACGTTTTCTCCCTCATCATATCTTTCTTCGACTGTGCCATCATCTAATAATTTAGGTGTTTTATATTCATTACCTCTAAAAGGGTTTAGATCAGATAAGTCTTCATTCGATAATTGACGATATACGTCCATTACCCATTCGGAGACATTTCCGGCCATATTATATAGCCCATAATCGTTAGGCCAATTGTAAATGACAGGAACCGTATAATCGCCGACATCATTAAGATTTCCGGCTACACCCATATAATCACCGGCTCCTCTTTTAAAATTAGCTACAAATCTACCATAATACTTTTTGTCGTCGGTACGAGCAATGTGACCGTTCCATGGGTATACTCTACGTTCTAATACACGTTCTTGTAGAGTATTTCCAATAAGACCTAAGGCAGCAAATTCCCATTCTGCTTCGGTAGGGAGTCGGTATTTCGGCAATAAGATACCATCTTCCATTCTGGCATTACGTTCTTCCCCGGTTAATATATATTGTAATCTTCGGTCGCTATTTTGTTCATAGTCGGGATACATTAAATAAGCTTCTGTATTGAAATACCCTTCAGCCGTAGGTTCGTTGGTTTGATTGATTAAACCTAAATCCACTAATATTTGTTCGTTTACGCGGTCGGTTCTCCAAGAGCAATAATTAGCGGCTTGTATCCAACTTACTCCCACCACAGGATAGTTTTTGTAAGCAGGATGACGTAAATAATAATCCACATAGGGTTCATTGTAAGCTAATTTATCACGCCAACAGGCTGTATCGGGGAGTGCTTTGGCATATACGGAAATAAAATCATAAGGGACAAATACTCTATATAGCCAATATAAATACTCTAAGTAGGCAAGGTTGCTTACTTCTGCTTCATCCATAAAGAAGGAAGAAACCGTAACCGTACGGGGCGTATTGTTCCAATCTTTCATAACGTCTTCTTCGGTTCTACCCATGGTGAAACGTCCACCTTCAATGAAAACTAAACCCGGACCCGTAATTTGTTCTTGATAGGGAGCTACTTCAAATCCACCATTCTTAGGGTTGTTATATTGCCAACCCGTAGTGGACGAATACTCTCTTTTACAAGAATTACATACTAACAAGCATAAACTTATGCTTATTAAAATTAAGAAATTTAAAAATTTATTCGTATTCATATCTTATAAATTTTATGCTTTATTAAAAACTTGGACAATTCAATGATCGTATTCTTCTTTGTTTGACCGGACAAGGTAATTTAAATTGAGTGGAAATTTCATGTGATCCTCCAGATCCTTTTAAAGAAAGGGTCATATCATAGGAATATCCAATTTTGAAAATATCATATTCTAATCCAAAAAGAAATATCAATGCATCTACGTTATTAAAACCGTTACGCAGCCAAAGTCCGACGGTTAAGGGATAACAATTAAAATAGGCTCCGTAATTCATAGTGGAATAAGAAGCTCCGTTGGATAACTTGGTTTGATATTGAAAAATAATGTTTGGCGAGATTGACATATCGCCCATACGTTTCGTGTTTTTATTGCGATGTTTGTTTAGGTTGAGTAATGCACCCACATGAGCCGTAAATTTAATGGGCAAACGTGAAAATTCATCATCTTCCGTCACAAAGCCTTCTTTAGGTTGTGTGAAATGATTCACAGACAAACCGCCATACACTTTATCTGAATAAATCACTAATCCTGCCGAAAAATCGGCTAAGCCTTTGCTTTTATATTTAACTTGTTCTTGCGTTTCATACACAAAACCATATTTTGGATTGATCATGTCAGGAAATCGTAATTTCGTCCAATCCAATGTGGTTTGTTGAAATGTTGCTTGTAATGCCATGCGCATGGCTACTTTACGTGATAAATCTAATTTGTAGGCATATATTAAACTGATAGCATTGCTGCTGTATGTGCCTGAAGCTGCGCGATCACCCAAAAATAAAATTCCTATTCCTCCCGATAAAGCATCGAAATGTTGATCGTATGATGCAGAATAGGATGTATATGTGCCACTGATGGCAGGCCATTGATCCCTGAAATTGGCTACTAAACGAGGACATACCGATGAACCGGCAAAAGATGGATTTAAATATAATGGGTTAGCATAATATTGTGAAAAATGAACATCTTGTGCGTTTATTTGTGTTTGAACATAAAACACTAAGAGTCCAATTATACCGCTTATCTTTATCTTGTTTAACATCCACATAATTTTAATTTGCAAAGGTATATATTTTTTTAATTAAAATATATATCAACTCAAAAAAATTACTTATTTGTACGTAAAATAACAACATTTTGTTACATCAAACTTTTTTGAATTTAAATGCAAATGTAAAATAATCTTTAATATAAAATTTAGTTCTTTGCATTTATTTAATGACTTTTTTTAAGTAAGATACTAGTGTGCCGTTTTTCAATTAATTACACTACAAGCCTCTTGTTCTTCAAACGTGAGTTTACGGATTTTATTTCATAAAATATAAAAATCAAAAACATTTTTATATTATAATATCGGATACTAAAGACCTTTAGATTTTATTTTAAAACGGAATACAATATTTTTTTTTGCTATGTCGTTAGTATAATCGAATTTATAACAAGAAAAATGTATAAAAAATTTTTTCTTTTGAGCTGTGTTTTTATATGTACGCTTAGATTAACAGGCAATGATATTTTTGTATCCTATCATTTGCGATGGCAAAAACCCATTATTGAAAAGATTTCAGATGATATTCAGCATGCTTATTTTTATTTTGAAGGAGCAGGGTTACATTATTCCAATGGATTTTTAACTTCTGAATTTGTGGCGAGATTTCCCTTAACCGATGGGAACATTGTGCCTATTGTTTCCATTGAAAATTCCACTTGGCAGCCGTTAACGACGGAAGAATTAAAATTAGTGGATGCAGCTTTGGCAAATCAAGCAATAGAAATTAATACACAGATATTTTATACCCAAAAGAAACCTGAATTACACATACGCTTTTTCCCTTTTCGGAAAAATGGTGCTACGTTTGAAAAATTAATTTCTTTTGATTTAAAGGTGGTGCAAAAATCTGTATTTGCCAGTAAAGTACAAAAAGCCAAAACCTATGCCACTAAATCGATACTTGCATCTGGAAATTTTTACAAGTTGGCTATAAATAAAACAGGAATTCACAAAATTACATTTGATGATTTTAAAACCTTGGGCATACATACGGCCCAGTTGCCTACACATCGTATTGCCTTATTTGGTAACGGGGGACATATGCTAGCTGAAAATACAAGTGATTTTGTTTATGATGATCTGCAAGAAATACCTATTCAGGTAATTGATTTAAATAACAATGGGGTGTTTGAAGAAGAAGATTATGTGCTGTTTTATGCAGTAGGTATCATCGCGTGGAAACCTTCTTCTGATTATTACTCGCATACATTAAATATATATGCCGATTACGCCTACTATTTTATCAATGTGGATGAACATATCGGACTTAAAAAGAGAATTCAACAAAAAGCAGAATCCTCTCAAAGTAAAACTCATGAAGTTTCAACCTATGATTTTTACGATCTGTATGAAAAAGATCAGCTATGTCCGAATGATGAGGGTCGAATTTGGTTTTCCGATGCTTATGATGCAATCACATCTTATGATTACGCTATGCATCTACCAGATATTCAGGATGGAGAAAAAGCTGTGTTGAGGTTTTCTGTTGCATCAAGGTCATCGGCATATCCTCAGTTTACGTTTACCATTAATAGTGCACAGCAATTTCAATTAACATTGCCTCCTCATAAAGATGGTGTCATACAGTTAGGAACTTATTCATTTATTCCAAATTCAAACGCTATTAATATAAATGTAAACTATCAAAAACCTACTAACAATTCTGTTGGATGGTTAGATTATATAGAGATGTTTGCAAGATGTAAACTACAATTTGCCAACACATCTCAACTATCGTTTAGGAATAAAAGTGTTGTAGGTGACGCAAATATTGTCGAATATGTTTTTAATACTCAAGGCAATCTTACCACTGTGTGGGATGTAAGCGACCCTGTAAATGTTGTTAAGGTAGAAGGTCGATTGAATGCTAATATTTTTCGTTTTAAAAGTGAAGCCAATGTTTTACGTGAGTTTGTGGCTTTTTACGGTTCTTCTTTTTACAGTATCATTCCTATAGGAAAAATACAAAATCAAAATTTGCATGGAATCAATACCGCCGATTTTGTTATTATTACTCATCCTGATTTTATTCAGTCTGCCCAAGAATTAGCCGATTTCAGAGCATCCAATGACGGATTTTCAACGACAGTAGTAACGACCACTCAAATTTATAATGAATTCAGTAGCGGTAGACAGGATATTGCGGCTATACGTAATTTTTTGAAAATGTTGTATGATAGAAGCAATGCTACTTCACCCCAAAATGTATTGTTGTTTGGAAAAGCTTCTGTTGACTTTCGCGATAGGACGGGAACGGCAAGTAATTTTATCCCTAATTATCAAGGAAGTTGTCCTTTTGATAAGAATAAATGTTTGTCGACAGATGATTTTTTTGTAAAGTTGGATGATAATGAAGGCATGAATAATATGGGAACTATGGATGCAGGCATTGGAAGATTCCCTGTACGTACAAAAACTCAGGCACAAATTGTGGTTCAAAAAACGAAGAATTATTCGTCACAAAAATTATTGTCAACTACAACATCCAATTCGGTATCGAATTTTGCAGATTGGAGAAATGTAGTTACTTTTTGTGCCGATGACGATGCCGATCAATATCATTTTTATGATGCAGAAGGACAGGCTAACTTTATAGCCGACAATTATCCTGTAATCAACATTGATAAAATATATTTAGATGCATTTAAAAAAGTGTCTACTTCGCAAGGACAACGTTATCCTGATGCTACTCTTGCCTTAAGTCAGCGGATTATGAAAGGGAGCTTGATGTTGACCTACATGGGTCATGGAGGAGACAATGGTTGGGCACATGAACGATTTTTGAAAAGAAGTGATATCAGTGCTTGGAAAAATAAATATAATTTACCTTTGTTTTTTGCCGGTTCCTGCTCCTTTGGTATATATGATAAGAAAAATAATCAATCTCCTTCGGAAGATATTTTATTTAAATCGGATGGCGGTGGAATAGCCGTGATTTCGGCTAGCAGAGATTCTTATAGTTCAACCAATAAGCAATTTGGAATAAAATTACATCAATTGGCTTTTGAAAAAGATAACAATGCTTATAGAACCATCGGCCAATTTTATGCTCAAGCCAAAAATGTAAGTAGCAGCGTAGATATGTATGTCTTGTTTGGAGATCCGTCCTTAACATTGGCTTATCCCAAATACAACGTATCGACCGATAGTATAAATGGAAAATCTCTTGCCAATAGTCAAGATACAATCAAAGCATTGCAATTTATTAGCATTAAAGGTAGGGTGACCGATGAATCTTTGCAAACCGTTTCCTCATTCAACGGCTATGTTTATCCAACGGTTTTTGATAAGGCTTCCACGGTAGTTACCTTATTAAACAATCCCAACAGTATTCAAAAAACGTTTGCATTACAAAAAAACATTTTATATAAGGGAAAAGTAAGTGTAAAAAACGGACATTTTGAGTTTTCATTTTTAGTACCCAAGGATATAAATTATGAATATGGATTCGGGAAAATTAGTTATTATGCCTTTGCTGATAATAAGGATGCCAATGGATTTGATTCTCTTTTAGTGGGTGGAATTAATGACACCCTGATTAATGATAATGCCGGCCCTGAAATCAAATTATATTTGAATGACGAGAATTTTGTAAGTGGTGGTATAACAACTTCCAATCCTATTTTATATGCTTTAATCAAAGATGAAAACGGCGTTAATACCGTTGGTACCGGTATAGGCCATGATATCATTGCTTTTATTGATGATGAAGTGGATAAAAGTATAGTTTTGAACGATTTTTTTGAATACAATGAAAACAGTTATACTTCCGGTAAAATAAATTATTTGCTTTCGAACATAAATTTAGGACAACATACGCTTACTTTGAGAGCTTGGGACGTGCTTAACAATATGAATCAAACTACCATAAGCTTTACGGTTGTCAATGATGAAGCATTACAATTAGATCATGTGCTCAATTATCCCAATCCCTTTACGACACAAACAAGCTTTTATTTCGAACACAATCATCCCGGGCTAAGCATGGATATTAGTATACAAATTTTCACCATATCCGGAAAGTTAGTTAAAACCATACGGTATACCGAAGCTTCGAATTCTTTACGTGTAGGTCCCATTTCTTGGAATGGTAAAGATGATTTTGGAGATGCTTTAGCCAAGGGAGTTTATTTATACAAACTTCGAGTAAAAACGACAGACAATAAAATAGCTGAAAAAATAGAGAAGTTAGTCATTTTATAAAAATACAAATGCCCGAACAATAATCTTTTTGATGAGGCGTTATAATCGTAACTTTTAGAAAGAAAAAAAACAATTAAATAATTATTCATTTAGAATGTCATATCGAATTACCGTAATTAGAAGTATCATACTAACCTTATTATATTTACCTTTATATGTAAGTGCTCAAGATGGGAAAAAAGACATATTGGGACGTCCGGCAAATGCCATTACGACAGCTGTTCCCTTTTTGATGATAGGACCCGATTCACATACCGGGGGTATGGGTGAGGTGGGAGTAGCTTTGCCGAATGAGTTGAATGCACAACATTGGAATCCGTCAAAATATGTGTTTTCCGACCAAATAGCAGGGGTGTCTATTTCTTACAGTCCTTGGTTGTATGGTTTGGGTTTAAACGATATTTATCTTCTTTATTTATCAGGTTATTATAAAATCAATAATTTAAATTCTGTTTCTTTTTCCATACGTTACTTTAATATGGGTGAAATGGAATTGAGAGATTATTTTGGTGAAAATCCATTAGGGGAAGGCGTTACTGTTAGCCCTCACGAATTTTCCTTGGATGCTGCATATTCCCGTAAATTCACCAAAGAATTATCCATGTCGGTAACAGGGCGTTTTATCTATTCTAATCTTACAACCGTAAGTAATGTAGGTGGAACTACCGAAGGAATAAAACCCGGCATGGCAGGTGCGGCAGATATCAGTTTGTTTTATCAAAAGAATTTAAGAGCTGAAAAACTTTATAAAAGTCTATTAGGCTTCGGACTTAGCTTCTCAAATATTGGTTCAAAAATATCTTATTCGAGCAATATGGAGAGAGATTTTTTGCCGGCAAATTTTCGAATCGGAACTGCATATACGATGTATATTGATAAATTCAACAGCTTGACCTTTGCTTTCGACTTAAATAAGTTGTTAGTGCCCACTCCGCCGGTCTATGAATCCGATAGTATGGGGCGAGTAGCAAGAGATGAAAAGGGGAATGCTATCATAGCTGCAGGAAGAGATCCTTATAATACGTCGGTCGTTGAAGCGGTGTTTACATCGTGGTTTGATGCTCCCTATGGTTTTGCCGAAGAAATGAGTGAGTTTATTATGAATGTAGGATTGGAATATGCTTACAATGACTTGTTGTATATTCGTGCAGGCTATTTTAACGAAGCTAAAACCAAAGGAGATCGTAAATATTTAACCGCCGGTGTCGGGATTAAATATAGTATCTTTTGTTTGGATGCTTCTTATATAATTCCTGTAAATCAAAGGAACCATGCATTAGAAAACACCTTGCGCTTTACTTTATCATTCGATTTAGGGGCGTCAATTGATACAAAATAAACACCTTACATGAATATGCGCATAGGATTCGGAATAGATACCCATCGCTTGACTCAGGATAAGAAGCTGATGATTGGAGGAATTCATATTCCCTATCATTTAGGAAGTGACGGTCATTCCGATGCTGATGTGTTAATCCATGCCCTTTGTGATGCCTTATTAGGAGCCGCAGCATTAAAAGATATTGGAACACAATTTCCCGATACGGATATACAATATAAAAATATAGATAGCAAAATATTGCTAAAAAAAACCATGGAACTTATCCGTGAAAAAGGGTGGAAAATCATTAATACGGATACTACGATTATATTGCAACAACCTAAAATAGCCCCTTATATTGATGCCATGCAAACCATCCTTTCGAAGGCATTGGATATCGAAAAAGAAAAAATATCGATTAAAGCCAAGACATCTGAAAAATTAGGATTTATTGGGAGAGAGGAAGGTGTCACAGCTTATGCTGTGGTTTTATTGCAAAAATCAGACAACCTAGAATTTCAAACCGTATAAGAGATATAGAAAGAGAAATTAAAAAAAAGGAATAAACATGCATTTATTCCTTTTTTTGTGTTTTCAAGATGTGTTAATATTCATCCTCGTGAAAGAAGAAGTCTTCTTTTGAAGGATAGTCCGGCCAAATATCTTCAATCGTTTCGTAGATTTCGCCTTCATCTTCAATCTCTTTTAAATTCTCTGCAACTTCCAAAGGGGCTCCAGAACGAATGGCGTAATCTATCAATTCTTCTTTGGTTGCCGGCCAAGGCGCATCTTCAAGTTTTGAAGCTAATTCTAACGTCCAATACATGTTTTCTGTGGTTTTTTAAAATTTTTGCAAAGGTAAAAAAATATATATATAAATATCACTTTTTTATAAAAAATTATTTATCTGATAATGAGCGTTATAGATATATTTACGATGGATATTAAAAATAATAGCAACAAATCATGTAATTTTTTTTAAGAAAAAAGCTTTCATATTAAAAAAAACTCTACTTTTGCAAACTCTAAAGCCCGAGTGGCGGAATTGGTAGACGCGTCGGTCTCAAAAACCGATGAGGTAACACTCGTGCCGGTTCGACCCCGGCCTCGGGTACTAACACAAAGAATTGATTCTTTGTGTTTTTTCTTTTTTATATGGTTTTGTGTGTGCTGTATTTTTTGCAACATTTACAAAATAATACATGACGTATGCTTTACTTCAAATAGTTATAAAAAATAGTTTTCCTGATGTTATTTATTATCATCAGCTACCCATTCTGCAAAGGAGTTTTGTGTTTCGGAAAGTTTGAGTCTATATAAACTCACATAAGGAGGAAGTTTTGCTTGAAGTTTTCCGGCAAAATCAACCAATAGCTGTTCACTTGTGGGTTGGTAGTCGACAATGCTAATGTTTTTATAATTCTTTTTTAAGGCTTGTATTAAATCAGGGTCGGTTTGTGTATTCAAAATGAGGGTATGATCGTAATGCTTGATGATTTCATTTTCGACGATGTCTTTTAAATCAGAAAAATCCATCACCATTCCCTTTTTAGATGTGTGTTCGTGATAGTGTATGTTTCCTTTCACAGTTACTTCCAATTGATAGGAGTGTCCGTGTATGTTTTGACATAATCCTTGGTAGTTAATCAAGGCATGTGCCATTTCAAAATGAAAAATTTTCGTAATCCGTATTTCAGTCATGATTTAAGGGTTTTGGTTTAAAAAGTCATGTATGTTTCTTAATACAATATCAAATCGCTTATCGAATGCTTCTCTTGTAGCATACGCAATATGAGGCTTAAGTACACAATGCGGGGCTTTTAATAAAGGATGGTTTTCGGGTAGGGGAGGTTCCATTTCATACACATCGATTCCGGCTCCACTGATTTTTTGTTCTGTTAAAGCGGTTGCCAAAGCCGTGTTATCGACAATATTTCCTCGGGCGGTATTGATTAATACGGCCTCCGATTTCATAAGTGCAATTTTTTCTTTGGATAGTAAATGATGGGTTTCAGCAGTAAGCGGAAGGTGTAGTGTAACGATATCGGATTGTTTGAGTAACTCATCTAATGTCAGGTATTGAATCTGATGGGCTATCATTTCAGGATGTTTCGAACGACTCCAAGCGATAACATTACATCCAAAGCTTTTTAGCAGCAAAGCTGTACGTCGGCCAATGGCTCCCGTACCGACTATGCCTACGGTTTTACCAAAGAGTTCTCTGCCTAAAGAGTTATTTCTTGTTTGTAAACTACGGCATTGTGTTTCCATGGTCGATAAATGGCGATAGACATCTAATATCAATCCTATAGTCATCTCGCTAACGGCATGGGTGGCATAGCCGGATGCATTACGAATAAGTATGTTGTGAGTTTTGCAATAAGCCGTATCGATATGATCTATGCCGGTAAATGCAACGGCCAGCATTCGAAGATGTTTGCATTTCGATAAAACGTCTGCTGTAAGGGAAATATTCGAAATAATAACAATGTGTGCTTCTTGCATGCGTTCGATTAATATTTCCGAACTTTCATTGCGGTCAGCATGAAAAATAAAATCATGACCAAGTTGTGAAAAGTGTTTTTTGATTTCACCTGCTTGCGATGAGGTAATTCCTATTGATTCAACAGCAACAATTTTCATTTATTTCTTTGTTTTTGATGAGTGTGATGAAACTTTGCATCCCACCGAAACAATGTAATTTAAATCGTAATATTGTGTCAATTGCTGGATGCTAAACGTATAAACTCCTTTTTCGGCAAATGTTTTATCCGTATAGATTACGGCTTCAAGCTGTCGGGTATTCCCTTCCTTCAAGCCTATATAACCCTGTTCGTTCTTAATAGCAAAAACGTATCGAAGTATGTTTTTTTGACCGTCAGGATAGGTTAATACGGTATTAACCGGCAATGTCTCATAAGGATAGCCTTCTTGATAGCGTAATACAATCGTAAATTCATGGATTTTTTTTAATTTCTTTATTTCAGGGGTAAATTCAAGTGTATTAAAGCGGTTCCATTGATAATTCGGGAAATTCACTGTTTTTTCATAGGTAATTTTTTTGTTTTCACAAGAAGAAAATCCGATAAGAACTAGGATCCATAAGCTTATTAAGTGTTTCATAGGTATGTTATTTTTTTCTGAAAAACAAATCCAAAGGAGCGCCATTAAAATTCCATATGGAACGTATTTTATTTTCTAAAAAACGTTTATAGTCTTCGCGTATGTATTGTGGAAGATTACAAAAAAATACAAATTGAGGATAGTTGCTCTGAATTTGAGTAATGTATTTTATTTTAATGACTTTGTCTTTTTGCATGGGTGGCGGATTTTGTGAAATGACATCCAATAAGACGGTGTTGACTTCGGAGGTGCTGATTTTGCGTTTCATATTTTGGTATACATCAATGGCTGATTCGACAACCTTAAATATACGTTGCTTTTTAATAACGGAAGTGAACAGAATGGGGACATCATTATAGGGGGCGATTTTTTGTCGTATAGCTTTTTCGAATTCTATATGTGTGTTAGAGGCTTTTTCGATTAAATCCCATTTGTTAACTACAATCACAATGCCTTTTTTATTTCGTTGAGCTAAACTAAGGATATTTAAATCTTGGGATTCGAATCCTTGAGTTGCATCACACATCACGATGCAAATGTCGCTGCTTTCGATGGCTCGTACGGTTCGCATGACGGCATAAAATTCAATATTTTCTTCTACATTCTTTTTTTTGCGGAGGCCGGCTGTATCTACTAAGTAGAAGTCGAATCCGAACCCTTTGTAACGCGTATAAATAGCATCGCGTGTAGTGCCGGCTATTGGGGTTACGATGTTTCGATCATTGCCCAAGTAAGCATTTATAATAGAAGATTTTCCGACATTAGGACGTCCCACTACGGTGATTTTTGGCAAGTCCTCAGTTTCTTCAATTGTATTTTTGTTGAAATGTTGAACAAGGTCGTCGAGAAGTTCTCCGGTGCCACTTCCTGCTGCGGCTGAAATGGCATATAAGTTTTCCATGCCTAAAGCATAGAATTCCATGTGATCATTATAATTAACCGCTGAATCAATTTTATTGACTACTAAGTAAGAAGGCTTATTGCTTGACCTCAATATTTTTGCTATATCTTCATCCATAGGAGTGATGCCTTCACGTCCATCCACTAAAAATAATATCACATCAGCTTCTTCTATGGCTAATTCCACTTGTTTTTTGATTTCATTTTCATAGATGTCGTCCGAATTATCAACATAACCACCTGTATCAATCACAGCAAATTCATAGCCGTTCCATTCGGAATTGCCGTAATTACGGTCGCGTGTTACACCTGATGTAGCATCAACGATGGCTTGTCTGGAGCGGGTTAAGCGATTAAAAAGCGTCGATTTCCCTGTGTTTGGTCTTCCTACTAAAGCAATTACATTTTTCATATAGCTAAAAAATTTTCAGTACAAATTTATATAAAATTATCATGCCCAACTCGTATCGTTGAATGGATTTTCCTTGTACGACGATGCATGCGTTTTCCCTATCTGAAACAAATAATGTTTCGTTCTACATAGTCTTTATATAAAAAGTACTACCCATTGTTTTATAGGTAATACTTTTATTTATTTTTATGTAAATAATGAAGGTTTGCGAATTAACTATTCATCGAAATCAGAAATTCTTCATTGGATCGTGTCAGTGCAATTTTTGATTTTAGAAATTCCATGGCTTCCACCGTATTCATATCCGAGAGATGGTTTCTGAGCACCCAAACACGTTGTAGAATATCTTTGTCTTGCAATAAGTCATCTCTACGTGTACTTGAACTGACAATATCAATAGCAGGGAAAATACGTTTGTTAGAAAGTTTTCTATCCAATTGGAGTTCCATGTTGCCTGTACCTTTAAATTCTTCAAAGATAACCTCATCCATTTTAGAGCCGGTTTCAGTCAAGGCAGTAGAGATGATGGTTAAAGAGCCGCCGTTTTCAATTTTACGCGCAGCGCCGAAAAAACGTTTTGGTTTTTGGAGAGCATTTGCTTCCACACCACCTGAGAGTACTTTACCGGAGGCGGGAGCAATGGTGTTAAAAGCGCGCGCCAAACGTGTAATGGAGTCTAATAAAATACAAACATCGTGCCCGCATTCAACCATGCGTTTTGCTTTTTCTAAGACTATGTTAGCAATTTTCACATGACGTTCGGCCGGTTCATCAAAAGTGGATGATATGACTTCTGCCTTTACACTGCGTTCCATATCGGTAACTTCTTCAGGACGTTCGTCTATTAAAAGGATGATTAGATAAACTTCCGGATGATTATAAGCAATGGCATTGGCAATCTCTTTCAAAAGAACGGTTTTTCCTGTTTTAGGTTGTGCTACGATTAATCCACGTTGTCCTTTTCCTATGGGGGCAAATAAATCAATGATACGTGTAGAGATGCTTGCCGTTGGATGCCCGGTTAATTTTAATTTTTCATCAGGGAATAGAGGGGTTAAGTAATCAAAAGGAATGCGGTCGCGTACCGCTTCGGGTGATTTTCCGTTGATAAGGTCAACCTTTAATAAGGGAAAGAATTTTTCCCCGTCTTTGGGCGGACGTATCATTCCTTGTACGATGTCACCGGTCTTCAATCCAAATAATTTGATTTGAGATTGAGATACATATATATCATCGGGGGAATTTAAATAGTTGTAATCTGATGAACGGAGAAATCCAAAGCCTTCGTTAGAAAGTTCTAACACACCCTCGCCTACAATATTGCCATAAAATTCAATGTTTTTTGCAATTTGAAATTCGGGAATGGATGGGGTATTGTTTTGTCCTTTCTGATCTTGTGCTATTTCTTCTGTTGATGTAGTGGTTTTTGTTTCGGTTTCTATGCTTTGTTTGTTGTTGGATTTTACTTCCGCTTCTTCAAGAGATTTTGCCAGTTTTTCCGCTTCAATGGATATGCTTGCATTCTCCTCGTCTACGATTGTTAACGGATTTATTTTTAACCTTTTTCGTTTCTTTTTTTCCGGTTTAACGTCTTCTTTTTCCTCCTCGGGAGTAGAAGCCGATGTTTCCGCTTCTAAGGTTTTATCACTAACGTTTGCATGGTCGTTTTCAAGGATAGACGATGCTTGGGTTTGAATTTCTTTTTCCGATGTTTTTTTGCTCTTGCGTGTTGTTTTTTTTTCGGGAGCCTTAGTTTCTGATTCTATTTTCATATGTTGACTTTTCAGAATTTGTTCAATGAGGTCGGATTTTTTGAATTGCTCATAGTCGGGGATATCTTGTTTTTTCGCAATAGTACGTAATTGTGTAATGGTCTTTTCCTTTAACCCTTCTAAATCAAGAATTTTACTCTTGTTTACCATAAAATAAATTGTTTAATATAAAATATGCATATTGAAAAAAATGCTTTTTTTTGTGCATGTATTGCCTTTTGAATAAAAGACAGGACAAAGTGTATGAGGTTTTGTTTTTTTTTCGCTGCAAAAGTAAGCTTTTTTTTGATACAAAAAAAAATTTTTTCTAATTAATATCTAATTTTTTTAGGATTCTATTTTGAATAAAATCAATGAGTAGTATAATTTCTGCTTTATTTACCTTATGTTTCTATCTATTTTTTTTGTGTTTTTTTATTGGCAGTAAAGACGAATTTTGGAATGTTTTGTTTCTTTATAGCCTATTTATGGAATGAATTATATAGCATTATTCCCCATAACATAACCCATAAAAATGATAGAATGAGGTATGATTTCTTTTTGTTTTTATGTCTAATGATAAAAATTAGTGGAAAAATCGTCAAGATACCTCCCACCGATTCCAACAAATGTAAATAAAATTCGCTAATACGAGACTTGCTTTTTTTTGCTTGTCTTTTATCATACATAAATACTGTTGCACTTATTATGTTAATTACGGCCAAATATATTTGAAGTATCACTTATGTGAAAAATAAATTGCAAAAAATAATTCTAAGTAAACCGTTGCAAAAATAATAAAAATTAAATTTAGCAAAGCGATAATGTGACATTTACCTGAAAAACATTTTTAGCTATACCCTACATATGTCCCAAACAACGTAATACTCTCCGATGACGCTTTCAATGGAAGAAATCGAAACCCGTCGAGGATGTTTTGTGTCATATTTCGCCTTCATTTGATGCCAAAAAAACGGCAA